>CAYYKZ010000221.1:0-5083 GCA_964468455.1 uncultured Leptospirales bacterium
ATATTCTTAATACTGACAGTATATGTCTTGATGAGCTTCACATAAATGTTGAGGGCCATCTGATTTATTTTAAAGCAATAATGGAAACTTTAAGCAAGATCTGTCCGGTCTGATCTTTTCCTTTCAGGTAAAGGGCCAAGGTACTGATAAAAATATGATTTAATTTTTCCATTAAAAAGTTTTCTGTTTTTATCTGCTTTTTTCCCGAAATATTTCTCAAATTCTTCGAAAGAGGTAATAATAAAATATGACCATGAATCAAGCCCTGTAAAAACCCTGCCCATTTCTCTGTATAATTCACCCATTGATTCATCAGAGTTCATTCTTTCTCCATAAGGAGGATTGGTAACAATACAGCCGAATTTTTTTTTGCTGCTGAACTCGGAAAATGATTTTTTTTCGAACAGGATTGAATCTGATACCCCGGCTGCTCTGGCATTTTGCTGTGCATAATCAAAAACTCGTTTGTCATAATCTGAGGCATATATCTCTACATCCGGAGTTTTAATAAGATCATTTGCTTCTTCTCTGTATATGGACCAGAGGTTTTTAGGAATAAAGGGCCAATCTTCTGAAACAAATGATCTTTTGAGTCCTGGAGCAATATTTCCGGCAACCATTGCAGCTTCGATTGCAATAGTACCTGATCCGCAGAATGGGTCTGCAAATGGACGGTCAGGTTTCCATCTGCTTATATTAACCATTGCTGCTGCGAGAGTTTCTTTTAATGGAGCCTCACCCTGCTGAAGCCTGTATCCTCTTTTATGAAGCCCCGGACCTGAAGTATCTATTGTTAATGTGGCTATGTCATTTAAAAGCGATACCTCAATTTTATATACAGGTCCATCCTCTTCAAACCACTCCTGTTTATATTTCCGTTTCATTGATTCAACAATTGATTTTTTTACAATAGCCTGACAGTCGGGAACGCTAAACAGTTTTGATTTAACTGATTTCCCTGTTACATGGATTTTACCATTAACCGGTATAATATCCTCCCAGGGTATTGAAAGAGTGCCCTGAAATAATTCTTCAAAATCTAAAGCTTTGAAGTCACCCATCTTAATTAACACCCTGTCTGCACATCGAAGCCACAGGTTTGCCTTTACAATATCCGCAGGCCCGCCGCTGAAATTGACACTTCCATTATTCACCTTTATATCAGAAAAACCGAGCTTCTTAAGTTCAAATGATACAAGAGATTCAATCCCGAATGCTGCAGTTGCTGTTAAATTAAAAGCGGTCATGCTGACACCATTATTCCATTTATATTTACTGGCATAATTAAATATGATTATTTATTCTGTCGATACATTATTATTTTTTAAATTACAGCCCTTTGATTTGAATTGATATACTTTGATTTACTCATAATTTTAATTATCTCTGATGCAGGGATAAAGCCGTAATACTCGAGGTTCCATGTTATTATAATTCCGGAGCAGTCATATTCACATAAAAAAAGGCTAACCAGCTCTTCTTCTGTTGAGTTTATATCTGCAACAGGTGAATTAACCATAAACTTTTCAATTGGAGCATCAATTGTCTTATTCATAAAAAGGGAATAACCGCATGGAGAATAAGTATACTCCCTTACTGATCTGTCTGTAACTATTCCAACCGGATAATCATTACTGTCAAGAACAGGTATAGCACGTAAATTCGGTTGTGATTTAAATAATGAAACTATTTTGTCAGTATTATCAAAATTATATATTACAGATGGCTGTTCAATATATTTTTTTATAAAAATATTTTTACGGAAATATTTTATATCATTTTTTTTGCTGTCTGTTATGTTCCTGTTCACGTAATCTAATTCCTCAATCGATACCACAGGTTTTTCAATAAAAAACCCCTGAACCAGATCAAAACCCAACTCTCTACATATACAAAACTCTTCTTTAGTCTCTATACCTTCTGCTATAACGGCCGCTCCGAAAATTTTAGCAATATTAATCAAATTTTTACAGATTTCCTTTTTTCTTGAGCTTTCATTTATACAGGAAATGAGAAACCTGTCAAATTTTATAAAATCAGGATTGGAATTATAAAGGACCTCGAGACCGGAAAATCCTGTGCCGAAATCATCAAGAGCAATTTTAAGACCTCTACGTTTTGTTGTTTGAACCAATGTATTAAGCTGATTCATGTTAAATCTGTATTTTTCACTTAATTCAAAGCATATTTTATCACCGGGGATGTTGTATTTATCCAGTATTTTTTCAGTTTCTCCGATTTTATAATCCGGCATCATATACATTCTTGGATCATAATTATAGAAAAGTTTGATTCTGTCATGCCATGGGATTTGGGTAAATTTTTTTATAGCTTTTTCTCTGAGAGCAATATCTATAGTGAAAAGTACTTTTTCCTGATAAGCTTTATCAAAAAGTGAATCAATTGAAGGAAACAAAGATTTATCAATGTTTCGAATTAGCGCTTCAACCGCATATGTAACACCTGTGACAGGATTTACAATAGGTTGGAATGCAAAATCTGATTTACTAATAATATTTTGCCAGTGAATATCCATACATCATCTCCATTTACTTATGATATATGAATAGCAGCTAATGAAGAAAAAATTAAGAAGACTTAAAATTCTTTTAAAAATAATACACTAATTTAATGCTGCAGGATTGTGATTTAGAATAAAAAGATCGTCTCTATTAATGACTTCATCAAAATACTTTATTCCAAGGATACTCTTAATCTGGTCAGTTCTTTTACCTTTAATTAAATCAAGTTCACCGGAGTTATAGTGAACAATACCTTTTGCCAATGGCTCACCATTAATATTGAAAATTTCAACAATGTCGCCCATGTCAAATTTTCCTTTAACTCCAGTGACTCCTGTAGCTAAAAGTGATTTTTTCCCTGTTATAAGGGCTTTAACTGCACCATCATCAATAGTTATTGCTCCCTTGGCTTTACGCAGGCTAATCCATTTTTTTCTGCTGTTAAAATGTTTGTTCTCTCCTATAAAAAGTGTTCCAACTCTTTCACCGGAAACTATTCTTTTTATAATATCAGGTTCTTTCCCGTCAGCTATAATCATTTTACCGCCAAAACGCATTATCATCTCAGCAGAATTTATTTTGGTGATCATTCCCCCTGTTCCATGAACTGTACCCGCTCCGCCTGCCCTGTTTCTGATATCATCATCAATCCGGAATATTTCATACATGGGTTCAGGATCTTTCAAATCATAATAAAATCCATTGATATCACTTAAAAGAACAAGAAGGTCTCCTTCTATCAGAGAGAGCACATGAGCTGAAAGCGTATCATTATCTCCGATTTTAATTTCCTTTACTGCAACAGAATCATTTTCATTGATGATAGGTACCACTTTAAGGTCAAGAAGAGCGTTAACAGTATTGCGGGCATTTAAAAAACGGCGTCTGTTGCGGACATCATCTTCAGTAAGAAGCATCTGCCCAACATGAATATTTTTCTCTGCAAAACATTCCCTGTATTTATCCATAAGCTGGGTCTGTCCTATAGATGCAAGGGCCTGTCTTTCAGGGATTGTTAAATGATTGCGCGACATTTTTAAAACACCTGCACCTGCCGAAATGGCTCCGGAGGTAACAATAATCACCTGAAGACCGCTGTTAATTAGAAATGTCACATCATCAACAATCTTTTTAATTTTTTCTGTGCTGATTTTATCATCAACTGTGATTGTTGAAGTCCCGATTTTTACAACAATGCGTTTGACGTTTTTTAAATGATCAATCCTCTTCAACCTGAGACTCCATCATCTCTTTTATTGCAATATAAAGCGGTTCAAGGCTCTCATCTAGCAGAGCAGATATGGGAATAACATTTTTCCCGAGAATTTTAATTTTATCCTTAATTTCATCTTCAGTAACAAGATCCGATTTTGAAAGTATAATTTTGTAATTTCTATTTACAAGGTCTTCATTGTAGGTATTAATTTCTTTCCTTAAAAGCTCCAGGTTATAAAGAGGATCAGGTTCAGATGCATCAATAATAAAAAGAATGCATTTTACACGTTCAATATGCTGAAGAAAAGATAATCCAAGGCCATGCCCCATATGTGCACCCTCAATTATCCCTGGGATATCAGCAATTTTATATACTTTCCCGTCCGGATACTGGAGCACGCCAAGATTAGGAATAATTGTTGTAAAAGGATAATCGCCAATTTTGGGATTAGCATTGGTTATTACAGAAAGTAAAGTCGACTTCCCGGCATTAGGCAGACCAACAAGACCAATATCAGCGATAAGTTTCAGATTAAGAGTAATGGTCATTTCAATGCCCGGCATTCCCGGCTGAGAAAAACGTGGAGTCTGATGAGTTGATGTTTTAAAAAAAGCATTACCCTTTCCGCCGATACCACCTTCTGCGATTTTAAAAGGCTCGTCTTCATTAATAAGGTCTACTATAGTTTCACCAGTTTCTTCATTAATAACAACAGTTCCAGGCGGAACCTTTATTATCAGATCCTCTCCATCTTTTCCATGACGATTATCACCCATTCCATGGCTGCCGTTTCGTGCCTTATAAACCCTGTCGGTAAAAAAATGAGAAAGATTGTAATATCTTCTATCAGCTTCGATATAAACATCACCACCTTTACCGCCGTCACCGCCGTCAGGGCCTCCTTTCGGGGCATACTTTTCTCTTCTGAATGATACAGATCCAGGACCGCCATCTCCTGTCTTAATCTGTATCTTTATAGCATCAGTAAACTTACCCACTTTTTTTACTCCGGAAAATAAAAATCGCGTATGATATCATACGCGATTTTCTAATATACATAATAAAGTTCAAATAAAATTTATACAGCTGAAGGATAGACAGAAACTTTTTTCCTTCTTTTATCAAGTCTTTCAAATTTAACATAACCATCAATTTTTGAAAAGAGTGTATCATCACTCCCTTTACCCACGTTGTTTCCCGGGTGAATTTTTGTTCCACGCTGTCTTATTATTATAGTACCACCTGTAACAAGTTCACCGCCAAATCTTTTTACACCAAGTCTTTTAGAATTGGAATCGCGGCCGTTTCTGGTAGATCCGCCACCTTTTTTATGTGCCATGATATT
>CAYYKZ010000222.1:0-2403 GCA_964468455.1 uncultured Leptospirales bacterium
CCGAGCGGTCACTTCTTCCAATACGAAGTATGATCATAATTTTATGGAAAAGCGTAAACCTGCTGCAGAGGAGCACTCGCTTCAGTTTTACCGGAAGATAGAAGGTGTAATTGTCGATTTTGTTCATGTTATCCGGATAAATTTCCGGTTTACACCAGGTTCCGGATCAATTATTTCACAGGGTAACAGTGACACTTATCCTTCCTATCAAACGGACAGACTTTTTTATAAATCGCGTCTGGTGCCTGTGAAAAAGGGGAGTAATCCTGAAGAGATAGAATCTGTAAAGATAAAGGATGTTGACGCACAGGAGTCTGATAACAGGCTTTTTACTTCAGTTGTTTTTGATGAAAGCAGTTCAAAGGCCATGTCTGTGGAGTTGTCTATGAAGGCAGGCCCGGAAATTTTCCCGTTTCCGGTTAATATTTACCCCTTTGTGTTTTATGATTATTTTACCTCGTGCCTTGTGCTTCCTGACTCTTTACCTGATGTTCTTGAAATGGGTGCTGAAATTTTTGAGCCTTTATTTTTTTATATTTATTCAACTTACCGGGATATAAGGCAGTATCCCGGTTTTACATCTGAAGCTTTTTCCGGTTCTTTGAATATCGGAAAGGATACTGTTTCCTTAACCGGAGATTATGCAGCTAAACTGAAAAGGTTCTTTTCCAGGTATTCAATTTATACTGATGACGACCTTATGCTTAAGGGCCTCAGAAGAGTAGAAATATCCGGGCCCCTTAAAGATTAAAATTTTTCAAAACCATCATTTTCCATGGAATCTTCAGTAGAGTCTTCATCTTCAGCAGTTTTATTTTTATTGCTTCTATATTCGGCAACTGGTGATGATTTTGGTGCATCTTTATAAAGCAGTGAGCTGTTGATTTTAAACTGTTTCATTAAGGCAAGCATTTCCTGGGCCTGGTTTGTCATTTCTTCACTTGCAGATGCTGTCTCCTCCACCAGGGCTGCGTTCTGCTGTGTCATGGAGTCAAGTTCCATTATTGCCCGGGTTATCTGATCCATAGCAGACTTCTGTTCATCGCTGGCAGATGCAATTTCCTGAATAATATGGGCGGATTTTTTTGCTGCATCTGCAATAAGCTTAAGCGTATCTCCTGTGCTCATTACAATTTCTGTTCCTGATTCAACTTTGCCTACTGAGTCGCGTATAAGTTTTTCTATCTCTTTTGCCGCGTCTCCTGACCGCTGAGCCAGGTTCCTCACTTCTCCTGCAACAACTGCAAAGCCTCTCCCCTGTTCGCCAGCTCTGGCTGCTTCAACAGCTGCATTGAGAGCAAGAAGGTTTGTCTGAAAAGCAATTTCATTTATTACTGTGATTATCTCAGCTATTTTTTTGCTTGAGGTATTAATTTCATTTATTGAGTTAATAGCAATTTCTGCCTGACCGCTTCCTTCCCCCGATTTTATGGAGCCCTGACGGGTTAGTTCGCTTGCAGTTCTGGAATTTTCCGCATTACGCTCAACGGCCGCACTGTTTTCCTCTATTGTCGATGCAATCTCCTCAAGTGCGGATGCCTGCTCAGTTGTGCGCTGTGAAAGATTAAGATTTCCTCTGCTGATTTCATCAACAGCCTGGGCCAGGTTTTCAGATGTTATAAGAACGCTTGAAATGAGCTGTTCCAGACTGTCAGCTGAAGAGTTAAGAGCATCTGCCAGCTGCCCTATTTCATCTTTCTGGTTAAGTGTTATCCTTTCGGTAAAATCACCTTCTGCCAGCTTCCCTGCAAATGCGTTCATCAACTGAACAGGATTTGAAATTTTCCCCGCAATATATAGACTTATAAGTATGCTGGCAATAACTGATATGGTCACAACTCCCATAGTGGCGAATGCCATTTTTCTTAATGGAGCAAAAAGCATTGATTCAGAGACGGTAACACAGAGTATCCAGCCTGTCTGTTCAAGCTCGGTGTAATAAATACGCCTTGTCTGACCTTCTGTTTCTATTGTTGCATCACCCTTTTTTTTCTGAAGGATTTCCGCCCCCAGTGATGCCAGATTTTTATCAGGGTGTTCTGTTATTTTTTTTGTCATTACAAGGGATTTGTCGTCATATGCAAGAAATTGCCCATCCTTATCAAGGAGAAAGGCCTTCATATCAATAGTCTCGTCTTTGATATCTGTAACAATTTTCTGTATTTCCACAATATCAAAATCGCCGCTCACAACACCTGCAAGTGTACCATTTGAGGAAAAAAACGGGGATACAGCGGAAATCATGGTAACGCCTGAAGCCTCATCGAAAAAAGGAACTGACCAGGCTATTTCATTCTGTTTAACTCCCCGTGTGCCGGTTAAATACCATTCCTGCCCATGGAAGTTGTATTCACTGGTTTCGTATTCATCTGTAAATACAAGTTTATCTCCGTCTCTGTAAAC
>CAYYKZ010000222.1:2503-5037 GCA_964468455.1 uncultured Leptospirales bacterium
GAGGTGGCCGCGATTGATGCTATAACCAGAATAACAACAGAAAGTATGTATGCCATTGTTTTGAATTTAAAGGAATGAATATTCATGTTTTTCTCCGGAATACCATTAAGTTTTTTATTTATTTTTCTAAATCCAGTTCTGAAATTGTTTCAATATCCTTTGCAGTAAGCATAATATCCGGGTTAAGTATTATTATGAGATTATCATCCTTATTTAATACCCCTTTTATTATCTCCTTGTTTATGCTTACATGGAAATTGGGAACATCCTGAAGCTGCCCTGAAGCTGAAATTACATCTGATACTGAATCAACAATTACTCCAACCAGAGATTCCCTGTGTTCAATTATTAAGATAACAGTAAAGGAATCGTATGCCCTTTCCTCCAGATTAAACTTGATGCGAAGGTCAATTACAGGTACAACAATTCCTCTTAAATTTATTACACCTTTCATGTAGTGAGCGGCATTAGGGACAGAGGTAATGCTGCACATGCCCACTATTTCTTTTACTCTCAGTACTTCTATTCCATATGTTTCATTGTTAATTAGAAAGGTAACATACTGCTCAGATGAATTAGCAGTGACATCATTAATATTTGTATAAGTTGTATTAACTGGCATGGGATTCCTCCTTTGTGTATTCATATAATAAATATATATAAGAAGTATTAGTCAATCTTCTCTTTAAAGGTTGAATCCGTTTTTTGTTAAAATTATGTTATTTTTTAAAATAACGATTATAGTGACACTTTTATATTATTGTTGTATATTAAAGAGAGTCGTGTTAAAGTGTTTTTTGGTGCTGATTGAGATTTATTAATCTTTCTATTGTTTAAGAGTTATTTGCAAACGAGGTGTTGTATGAAAATAGCAGTTGCAGGGGGACTTGGATTTACCGGAACATATATTGTTCCAAAACTTATAAGCGCAGGCCATGATGTAACAGTTTTTGACAGCCGGAGTGAATCCGATTTTAAATTCGAAGGGGCCTGCTATGTGAGGGCTGACCTGATGAAGGAGGGTTCCTGGCAGAAATTTATTTCAGGAAATGATGTAATAATTAATCTGGCAGGTGTTAATATTTTCCAGAGATGGAGTGATAAAAAAAAGAAGCTTCTTTATGACAGCAGAATAAAAACAACACAGAATATTGTAAACACACTCCCTGATAAGGGAGGAGAGGTGAAGCTTCTTATTAATGCTTCAGCAACAGGTTATTACGGTTTTCATAAGGATGAAATTATTACTGAAAACACCCCGGCCGGATCTGACTTTCTTGCCGGAATCTGCAGGGACTGGGAAATGGAGGCTCTCAAGGCTGAGAATAAGGGTGTAAGGGTTGTTGTTTTAAGATTCGGTTCTGTTTTTGGAAGGGACGGTGGAGCTTTCCCGGAATTGAAGAAAAATTTTAATATGTTTCTGGGGGCAAAACTCGGTTCAGGTAAACAGTGGTTCCCATGGATTCATATTGAGGATATATGGAAAATTACAGAAAGGGTAATTGAGACTGAAACAATGAACGGTCCTTATAACTGTGTTGCTCCGCAGGTTGTGACAAATGCGGCTTTTACAAAGATTATGGGTGCCGCAGCTGGGCGTCCTGTAATTCTGCCGTTTGTTCCCGGAATTGCACTTCGTTTAATTCTTGGAGAATTCGGGTCGGTTATTTTAAAGGGGCAGAGGGCAATTCCGGAAAAACTTGAAAAGGAGGGATATACATTTGCTTTCCCTGATCTTGACGGTGCCTTAAGGGATCTGATGTAATTGAAGGAGCAGAAATTTCAGATATTCGGCTTGTCTCATGTTTCGGCTCTGATGCTGACATTATTTTTTATTCTGCTTATTATTTATTTCGGGAGAAAGAATAAAGTTAAAAATGATGAAATATGGATACCTTGTTTTTTGTCACTTTTAATTTTTTCCGGCATGTTTTTGAAGCTTGGTTGTAACTGGTATAATGGGAAATTCGCTTTACCAATGCAGCTTTGCGACTGGGCGGCATTTCTGGTGGTTTATGTTTTATTTTCCGGAGACAGGAGATTTTTTGAACCGGCATATTTCTGGGGCATGGGGGGGACATTTCAGGCTTTATTTACTCCTGATGTTAAGCTTGATTTTCCTGATATAAAGTTTTTTACTTTTTTTCTTCTTCATTGCGGGGTTGTATCTGGAATTTTCTATATTATTTTTGTAAAGAAGCTTTATCCAGGACCAAAAGGAATTAAGAGAGTTTTTGTAATTTCACAATTTTATGTTCTCTGTGCCTTAATTATTAATTATTTTGCTGGTACAAATTACGGGTATCTGGCAAAAAAACCTTCAGGAGCATCAATTCTGGATTTTTTAGGGCCATGGCCTTTTTACATAGCCGGTATTGAGATAGCAGGTCTTATAATCTTCATATTGCTTTATCTTCCCTTTGTTGTTTCAGGAGTTAATAAAACTCCATAATAAGCACTTAAGGTGAATTCGAAGATGGAGCCGTAAATTAATATTGACAAATGAAGCCCTTTTTTTAGGGTATTCCTTTAAT
>CAYYKZ010000223.1:0-4184 GCA_964468455.1 uncultured Leptospirales bacterium
GATTTTGAAACAATTCAGATTAATCTGTCTACTGGTGAAACCGAGGAGCTTGACTGCTCAACACTTTATGTAAAAGATAATAATTCGCTTTACTGCAGGATAAGGTCAGGACGACTTACAGCAAAATTTAAAAGATCACCCTCCTTTCATATACTTGAAAGACTTGAAGAGGACAGCGCAGGAGAGTACTACCTCTACCTATGCGGAGAAAAATTCAAACTAAAAAGAGAGACTGACTAAGAATGCGTAAATATCTTAACACAATACTAATCCTTTCAATAGCGGGAACTGTAATTTCGGCTGTTCTTCTTTTGCAGCATTATTTCCCTGAAACTGACTTCGGTTTCTTTTCATGCAGCAATGGAATAATCAATAAATGTGTAGCGCTGTCAAGTTCTCCCTATTCTAAAATAATAGGTATCCCAATCGCATCCTTTGGAATTATATTTTACCTTCTTATTTCATTTATGGCGTTAATAGCTGACTATGCAAAGGGAACGTACTACATTTCGATCCCTGCGGTAATTACTGTTCTCAATTTATTTGCCCTTATTTGCAATTTTATACTGGGAATAATTATGGTCTATACAGGAAATATCTGTTCCCTATGTATTTCAACCTACATTATCAATATTATGATTTTCATTCTTCTTATTCACTATTTTAAAAAAAACAGCAGCAGGGAGAAGGTTTTAAAAGCCTTAAAGGAATTTTTCCCGCCTGCGAACAGTGACAAAAGGGCATTTGCTGCTTTAGCATTTATCTCTATTTTCTTTTTATCATTTTCAGTTTTAACCGGATCAAATGTAATAAAAAACCGATCAGCAGGAGATCCTGTTTTTGACGAAAAAATAACAGCACTGGTAAATGATTTTTACAAAAAAGAACCGGAAAAAATAAATTTTATTAAAAGCTCACTTAAAATAGGCCCTGAAAGCGCCCCGGTTAAAATTTACGTATTTTCCGACTTTTTATGTTCAGCCTGCTACAAATTTTATCTTCATGAAAAATTTATACTTTCAAAGTACAGAAATAAAGTACAGGTTATCTATTACCACTACCCCCTTGACTCTCAATGCAACAGTTATATGGAAGGGTCACTTTATGAAAATTCGTGCCTGGCATCCCAGGCCATGGCTGCTGCTGCAGCAGAAAACTTTTTCGAAGATTACCTTTATAATCATTTTTCTGATTACAGCAGTATACATAATGGCTACAATAAAGAAAAGGCCCTGTCTATTTTTGAGTCTTCAGCTTCCATCTCCGGCAAAGGACCCGCAGCAAAGGAAAATTTCAAAAAAATTCTTAATTCAGAAACCTATAACATGGAAATTAAAGATCATATTGAATTTGCTGAAAAACTTAAAATAGAAGCAACACCAACAATTGTGATAGCTGGAAGAATACTGACAGGAGTACCTCCAAGAGAATTTCTTGAACGTATTATTGAAATTGAACTTTCAGAGAAAAGTAATTAAAGCATTTCAACAGGGTCAATATCAACTTCGATATAGGTTTTCCCGGGTTTAACATTATTAATGCAGGTCTTTATAACATCTGTCAGGTCTTTTAAAGAGCTGCCCTTAAGAATTATATGATACCTGTAATTCCCTCCAATTTTTGCAAGGGGAGCTTCTGCAGGGCCAAGTTTTTCTACAGCAACCCCTGTACGGTCAATAACTGCATCCAGTTCATTGCTCAGATTATCCGAAACTTCAGACACCTTCTCCTGTACAGCCCCCCTTATTACAAGCCGGGCAAGACGTGAAAATGGAGGATAATTCAGCATCTTTCTGAGTTTAAGCTCTGACTTATAAAATCCCCAGTAATCCTGTTTGATAATAAATTCAAAAACAGGATGGTTTTCATTTAATGTCTGAATAATAACCTTTCCTTTTTCGTCCCCTCTTCCTGACCTTCCGGCAAGCTGAACCATCAAAGAAAAAATTTTTTCAGAAGCCCTGAAATCGGGCATATTAAGACCGACATCCGCCATTATTATTCCGGCAACAGCTACACCTTTAAAATCAAAGCCCTTGGATATCATCTGGGTGCCGATAAGGATGTCGATTTCTCTCTTCTCCATCTTGTCTATAAGGCCGTTAACCGTGTTTTTTTTCCTTGCCGAATCCTGATCAAGACGAAAAAGTCTGTAAGCTGGAAATTCTTTCTGAACAATATCTTCAATCCTTTGAGTTCCTGAACCTAGAGTAATAATTGATTCTGATGAACAGCTGCTGCACCTTTCCGGCTTGACTATAGAATACGAGCAGTAATGACATAGAAGCATGCCGTCTTTATGGTAATTCATTCCGATACTGCAATGCGGGCATTCCACCACCTTCCCGCAGGCTTCACACATTACCACCGGTGAAAACCCCCGCCTGTTAAGCAGATAAAGAGCCTGCATCCCTTTCTGAACAGCCTGATTTGTGAAAAGCTTAAGCCTGGGTGAGACCTCATTACCTCCGGACCTGGATTTTACAATTTCAATTTCAGGAAGGGATCTGTTACCGTAACGTTCATTAAGCCTGTGAAGAGTAATACTCCCATTTTCTGCAGCATAAAGGGTTTCAATCAGACGGGCATAGTGGTAATACAAAGTATTTTCGACTGGTTTCCCATTATTCAACGCCTTGAAGGTTTTCAATTCCTCATTTGCCAGAGGGGTGGAGATTCTGTCAGAGTTATTGCAGCGGCCAAGAGGAACTATGCTCCTTATATGATGCGTCCTGTTCTTCATCAACAATTATAAGCCCCGGATCAGGGCATTGCATAAAAACCGATGACCTTGTACCGACCACTATACTGGCTTCACCCCTGTAAAAACTAAGCCAGTTTTTATATCTCTGATTTGCAGTTAAATGACTATGATATAAAATAAGCTTATCACCAAAAACGTCAAAAAGCCTGCCGTAAATCTGAGACGAAAGACCTATCTCCGGAACCATATATATTACAGACTTTCCTCTGGAAATAACGTCCATTGCAAGCTTCATATATATTTCTGTTTTGCCGCTTCCTGTGACCCCGAAAATCAAATGAGCTTTTTTTTCACTTCTGCTTATGGAATTGTATATTTTTTCCTGCTCAGGAGTTAAATGAATTTTTCTATCTGCAAATTCTACTTCCCCGCATTTTTTAATTCTTGTACATGAACTTAGCCCTGACGGAAGAGCTTTACTCAACGCTTCGCCGGATGAAGATAAATATGAATCTGCAGTATATCGTATAAGATCAATTAGACGTTCATCGAAAATAGGCTCATTATCAATAACTTCTATTATATTCTTTAATTCAATGCTATCTGGAATTTCATTATGAAGCTGCACAACAAACCCGATAATTCTACGGCCTGCAAAATCAACCCTGACTCTTACCCCGGAAGTAATATCCATACCTTCAGGTATGGAATAGGTAAACGATCGGTCTACAGGTGTATTCAATAATACCTCTGCAGCTTTAAAAACAGGCAGCTTAACCATTATATCTGCAGTTCCCTGTATTTCTTTTTAACCTCTTTCAATGTTTCCCATGCAGGTCTTTTAAGGCCGGGATTTTTAATGAGTGCAACAGGATGTTCTGTATTAAACCAGGTAATACCGGAACTCTTTTTTATAATATTCTGCAGCGGAAGGATTTCACCCATAACAATAACAATCTCGGGATTGTAAAAGGCTAATTCCTTTTCAAGAATTGAAGTACAGTTTTTAATCATATCACTTGGCTTTGTTAAAACATCGTCACTTTCGCATTTTATTAAATTTGTGGTATAACAGTCTTCAAGCTCAAAACCAATTGCATTAATCATTTTTCTTAAAAGTCCGCCAGACTCATTTTTATAAAGTGTAATTTCTATCCGGTTCATCATCACAGGTGCATTAAGTATTACCATTATGCGGTTTGCCCCGGTTCCAAAACCTTTTTTCTTTTCCTTTACTTTGCTGCACTTATCACACTTCTGTATTAAGGAAACAATGGTTTCACTGCTTACCTCATCAGATACAGTAACGTTATTATTTATCCATCCATGAAGAAAGACCCGCTCCTCTGCAGTTTTGTATAGAACCGGTGCGCCTGGCCAGGATTTATTTTTTAATATCGAGGAAAGAGAATTTTTCATATGCTGTCTAAATCGATTTTATACTGATTAATTTTTCTATGAAGATTTGTGCGCTCAATAT
>CAYYKZ010000223.1:4308-4992 GCA_964468455.1 uncultured Leptospirales bacterium
GGACTGCTCTCAAACCTGCTGTCAGGCATTATATTCTTTTTCAGATCTTCAAGCTCAATAATTTCACCGGGCACCATAATCACAACACGTTCAATAATATTTTTTAATTCCCTGACATTTCCAGGCCACGGATAACTTTTCAGAAATTGGAGGGATTCAGCGCTTAATTTTTTCTCTCCTGTTCCATGTTCGCTGGAAAATCTTTCAAGGAAATAGCCGATAAGAAGTTCAAGATCACTGCTTCGATCAGCAAGACGCGGAACATGAATAGGAATTACATTAAGCCTGTAGTATAGGTCTTCACGAAACTTCCCTTCTTCAATAGCTTTAATTACATTTACATTAGTAGCAGCAATAACCCTTACATCAACATTCAATGTTTCATTCCCGCCTACTCTTTCAAGCTGCTGTTCCTGCAGCACCCTGAGAACCTTGGCCTGAGCAGCCAGGCTCATATCGCATATCTCATCAAGAAAAAGTGTTCCTGTATCTGCCAGTTCAAATTTCCCCATTCTCCTGGTTAAAGCACCTGTAAATGCGCCTTTTTCATGGCCAAAAAGTTCGCTGGCTATGGTGCCTTCTGGAATGGCTCCACAATTAACTGCAATATATTTGCCGTGTTTTCTATGTGATAATTGATGAATGATTTTTGGAATACTTTCTTTACCAACACCAGATTCTCCA
>CAYYKZ010000224.1:0-4926 GCA_964468455.1 uncultured Leptospirales bacterium
TAATTATTTCTTTCTCTTTCTGCCACTGTGCAACAAGGGAATTTTTTCTTTCATTAAGGTCTGCAAGTTCCTTCATTATTTTATCAAGCCGTTCTCTTGATGCATTGTCTTTTTCCTTTTTCAGGGCTTCGCTTTCTATCATGAGCTGACGTATGCGCCGTTCAATTTCATCAATCTCGGTTGGCATTGAGTCAATTTCCATTTTTATAAGAGATGCCGCTTCATCAATCAGGTCTACAGCCTTGTCAGGGAGAAACCTGTTTGTTATGTAACGGTCTGAAAGTACTGCAGCTGAAACGCAGGCTGAATCTGAAATTCTTACACCGTGATGTACCTCGTATTTTTCTTTTAGTCCCCTGAGTATTGCAATTGTATCTTCAACAGAGGGCTCATTAGTGAAAACCGGCTGGAATCTGCGCTCCAGCGCTTTATCCTTTTCAATGTATTTCTGAAATTCTCCAAGTGTGGTTGCACCTATTGTGCGCATTTCACCCCTTGCAAGGGCAGGCTTGAGCATGTTGGAGGCATCCATTGAGCCTTCAGCAGCACCCGCACCAATCAGTGTATGCACCTCGTCAACAAAAAGGATAACCTCTCCTGCTGACTCCTCTACTTCCTGAATCACTGCCTTAAGGCGCTCTTCAAATTCTCCGCGGAATTTTGCACCTGCAATAAGGGCCCCCATGTCAAGAGCAACAAGTCTTTTATTTTTAAGGCTTTCAGGCACATCCCCTGCAACCATTCTCTGGGCAAGACCTTCAATGATAGCGGTTTTGCCCACACCAGGTTCACCTATAAGTACAGGGTTGTTTTTTGTACGTCTGGTAAGTACCTGCATTACCCGGCGTATTTCCTCATCCCTACCTATTACAGGGTCAAGTTTGTTCATCCTGGCGTAATCTGTAAGGTTACGGCTGTATTTTGCCAGGGCATTGTATTTTTCCTCTGCATTTTCACTGTCAGCGCTTTTCCCGCCGCGGATATCCATGAGTATGCGAAGTATTGTTTCCCTGTTAAAGCCGTAGGTGTTGAGTATCTGTTTTGCCTTTCCGCTGTCGCTTGCAGCCAGAGCCAGAATCATATGCTCTGTGCTCAGGTACTGGTCTTTAAGTTTTACAGCCTGGTTCCAGGCTTCGTTAAGTACAGTACGGAGTTTTTGTGACATGGCGCCCCCTCCGGGGCCTGCGCCTGTCTGCCTGGGCATACTGTTTATTGTTTCATCAAGCTCCGATTTTATCTGGGAAAGGGGCGCTCCAAGTTTTTGCGCCATGGATACAAAAATGCTCCCTTCCTGTTCAATAATTCCCTTGAGCAGATGTTCAGGAAGTATTTCATAACTGTCCTTTTCTGTGGCAATATTCTGAGCGCTATTGACAGCGTCCTGCGCTTTCAATGTTAAACGGTCCATTCTCATAAGAATAATTCTCCTTATAATGTTTTATGGGGGATCTGGGGGATAAAGGATCAGTTTATATAATAATAAATGATTTTTAGTTATGTGTCAATTGTTTTAAAAATGTTACAATGCTGAGGATTAAGCCGGATGGAATATGAAATTAATATTTTAAAAAAATAAAAGAGGCATTACTATCTGTCCTGTAAATCGAGGCAGCTTCAAAAAAAGGTTTATAGCGAAGATAGAATTTTCTCACTGAAGAGACTGCCGCTTTATTGAAGCAGCCTCTATCAGGAGATGTGTACGTCAAAAATAATGAGAATTCCCCGCGAATACGTCGCGGGGAATCAATAATCTATTACTTTATATTCTATTTTTCCGAGTAAAGCTTCTCTATCTGAGCACCGAAAGTGTTGAGTATTTCTCTTCTTTTTACTTTCATTGTCTGTGTAAGCATGCCGTTTTCCACTGTAAAGTCCTCAGAAGTAAAAATAAATTTTTTCGGAATCTCATAAGCAGTAAATGACTTTTTAAGATGTTCTGTTATTACTTTAGTGAGAAAATCATTCAGCTCCCGATTATTAGCCATTTCAGCAGGTGTCCCTTTCGCTATTTCAGCCGTTTCTTTAAAGGCCTGAAGAGAAGCATAGTCAGGGACAACCAGACATACATTATATTCTTTGCCGTCACCATATATGAAAGCATTCAGAAAGTATGGAAGAAGTTTAATGCTGGTTTCTATAGATTCGGGATGCACATATTTACCATTGGTAAGTTTGTATTCGTCTTTGAATCTTCCTGTAACTGAGAGGTACCCGTCAGAGTCAATCCTTCCCAGATCTCCTGTCCTGATTCCGGGAAAACCGTTCCATGTATCATTCAGCATAATAGCAGCGGTCTGTTCCGGTTTGTTAAGATATCCCATCATTACATGAGCGCCGTAGGCAAGTATCTCCCCATCAGGGCTGTCTTCACCGGTTCTTGATTTGTCTATTACAACGTGCATATTTTTTACAGGCTGTCCCACAGTTCCGTATTTGTTTCCCTTGAGGGGGGAGTTCATTGTTATTGCCGGAGATGTTTCTGAAAGGCCGTAGCAGTCAAATGTCGGTAGTCCAATGTCTTTGAAAAACCAGGCAATGTCCGGATTCATTACGGCGCTTGCTGTCATTACACCCCTGATTCTGCCGCCGAATTTTGCCCTTATTTTACTGAATACAACTTTATCAAGAATACGAAGTTTTAAAGATTTTTTTTCTGTATTTCTCTGCCTGGCAGCTTCTCTGCAGGCTGCATCAAAAAGTTTTTTCTTTAATCCGCCGGCTTCATCCATAGCCGCCTGGATGCCATTGTAGATCTTGTTGAATACCCTGGGAACTGCTATAAGGAATGTGGGACGAACAGCAAGGAGGTCTGCTGCAAGTGTGTCAACCGATTCCATGAGGCCCATTGCTCCTCCGAACTGAAGGAAGTTGTGAAGCTCGGCGCTGAGTCCGTATGAATGTGCCCATGGCAATATAGCAAGAGAGATGCTGTTTTCGTCGAGATCGGGATAGATCAGGTAGCCCGACTGGGAACATGCGGATAAGTTCCCATGTGACAGCATAACACCCTTCGGATCGCCTGTTGTTCCGGAGGTGTAGATTATTTCAGCCATTTCTGTCCAGTGAGGCTTGTATGATTCAACAGGGTTTTCCTGCCCGATTTTTTCAAGCTCAGCCATGCTTCCCGGACCGGAACCGTAGATTGTGAATATTTCTTCGAGAGTACTTATCTCGGATTTGAATTTCTTTGTTTTTTCAAAAATCGCTTCGTTTCTGACAAAGAGAAACCGGATCCCGCTGTCTTTAATAATATAAGTCCAGGTTTTTTCCAGCTCCTTTTCATACATGGGAACAAATGCGCCGCCGAGTCCGTGGGTTGCATTTTCAAGAATGAACCACTCTACTGAATTGGAAATTATTACGCCTACTTTCTCCCCTTTTTTCAATCCGAGTTTATTAAGGGCTCATCTCATTTTATTTACCCTTTCGGCAACCTCACCATAAGTTACCCATTCGTACTCTTTTGTAGTGGGATTTTTTGTTCCAAAGGCGTTTTTGTTGGGCCACTTTTTTGCACTATCTTCGAAAAGATCCACAAGGTTTCTGGGATGCGCATAAAACGGATCAAGTTCTTTGATCTTTTTGTCATCGTATTTTATCATTTTGTTTTCCTTAAATTTTGTAAACTGCATCATCTATGCGGTAGAGTTTTTTTTGAACAAAGAAATCAGAGTGTCAATTAAATAATGTTAAATTTAGCTAAATTTATGACAAAAATTTAAACATACACTGTTATAGGTGCACTAATGCCCGTTTCTTTCAACGGATAGTTAATTCGGCTGAGCCCCCGGCGGAATGAATTTTTTCCCACATAAAATAATGTTCCGCCACCCCCGAAGGGGGTTAATTAACTTTTTTTTGTGTTTTTTTTACCTGTTTGTTCTACTTTAATTTTAATTAAATATAAATATGAGCAGAAATTTGCTCATCCCCCTCCCGGGGAAGCCGGAATAAGTTCACATTCAGCACTTCAGGTTAATCTGCTGGGGGCCGGAAGAATAAATGCGGGTTGAAGTCAGGTTATAGAGGATTTTGATTTTTTTGCAAATGTTCCTTTTTTCAGCCGTAATCAGGCGGTAAACAGATAAGGGGTTAAGTCAAATCTCTGCACTATCTTCATTTGTTTCAGGATTAATTAAAAAACGCCGGATGGGAGAGTCCGGCGTTTTGAATGGTTCTGCGATGGTTGTTCAGACTAATTTTATTGTAATAACTGCAGTACTGTCTGGGACTTGGCATTTGCCTGGGCCAGCATTGATGTTGCAGCCTGTGTGAGTATCTGGTATCTGGTAAAGGACGACATCTGTTCTGCCATGTCTGTGTCTCTTATACGGCTTTCAGAAGCCTGTACATTTTCATAGGCATTCATTAGTCCCTTAGCTGAATGTTCAAGCCTGTTGTAATATGCTCCAAGGTCAGCTCTCTGCTTGGATACAAGTCTCAGGGCTTCATCTGCCAGGCCTATTACTGAGTTGGCCTTGCCAGGTGTTGAGAGTGATATAAATGTAAGTACTGTGGGGTTTCTTAAACCAAGAGCTGCAGTAGTCATGGTTTCTATAAATACCCTTTCTCTCTGGTGCATATTCGGGCCCATGTGGAACCACATTGATGCTGATGGATGGAGACGGGCGAAGGAGCCTGTTAAAAGCTTCATCTTGTTGAATTCCGCCTGTGAAGCAATCCTGTCAATTTCATCAACAAGTTCAGACACTTCAATCTGTATGAGCTGTCTGTCTTCATCAGTATAGATTCCGTTGGCAGCCTGAACAGCAAGTACCCTTATTCTTTGAAGTATTTCCTGTGTTTGTGTGAGATAGCCTTCTGCAGTCTGGATCATAGACATGCCGTCTTCAGTATTTCTTTCAGCCTGTCTGAGACCCTGTATCTGTGATCTCATTTTTTCAGATACTGCAAGTCCTGACGCAT
>CAYYKZ010000225.1:0-4925 GCA_964468455.1 uncultured Leptospirales bacterium
ATTTCCCCCTCCTATAATATTAGGATTTTATGTGTGATTAATATTAATACGTTTTCAAGGGAGATTTTTTTGAAAAAAATTCGGGGTCAGAGCATTTTTCTGAATATACTGAAATATAAGGGTCAGAGCCTCTGCGTCCTCATCTGTAGTCCGGTTGACATAAAAGACCGTTCAGGTTATAATTAGTTAATATGAATTTTTTATATTAATAATGTTTAAGGAATATTTATTTGCAGGTATTATTTTTAAATGCAATTTTTCTATCGTTCAGTATCCGAAGGAACACCATATGGACATTCTGAAAGAATATATCGAGGACAATAATGAGTTCCTCTCTGATGAGATATACAGGGGAGGTGAAGGCGCATATATTGAAGATGAAGGTAAAAGCTCCCTTCCCCGTAAAACAAAAGAGAGGCTCCGCCATCTGGCTGACAGATCTTCCGTATCTAACAAACAGGCTTATCAGTTCATGTCATGGACAGAGCTTGATATGATGCGAAAAGATGAAGAGAGTTTAAATATATATAGCCTCTTTGAGGCTTTCTGCGAAAATGGTTCCCGCTTCTGGCTTGATCCCTCCCCCTGGCTGAAAAAACTCGATGACATTATAGGTCTTTATGCAGGGAAAGGGTCGGACAGAAAAAGATTTATTTCTCCTTTTGTTGATCTACTTGCTGATTGCGCTGCAAAAGGGATAAACCCCGCAGCTTTTCTTCAGTATATACTTGAGCCCCGGCTTTCAGATGACAGGGACTGGCGCAGATGGCCCGAGCGTCATATGGGGGTACTCCGGATGATACTGGACATGCTCATAGAACTGCGGAGCTTTCCACCTTTTGACCGGGAGATACTGGGCGCTGAGGGGAATCAGATGAGCAGAGATGTTGTTCTTGTTAAATACGGCGGAAAACCGTTATCTCTCTATTCTGAAGCAGATATGGCTAACCAGGATCTGCGCCGCAGCTATCTTGAGGCATGGCAGAATCTGAGCCTTGACAATGCCTTTACGATTTTTTTTATGAAGGCAAACCTCCTCCATTTTATGTATCTCTTTTCAGGAAAAATAAGTTTCCAGCATCTCATTGCTATACTTGAGCAGATGCCTCAGATTGAGGAAGGCTTCAGGGACAGCTTCCCTCAGGGAGTATTTAATCTTAACATATCAGCAATATCTTTAAATCTGTATGATTATGATATAAATAAATCTGTTGCAAGCCGGAAGGCAAAGGGCTTTAAAAATACCGATTTTACCCGTGAACTGCGGGCTTATATGAAGATAATTGCTGCTTTGCTGAAAACAGGAGCCGGGCTTTACCTTTGCGGTTTTTTTGCTAAAAAAATGACCATAATTAAGGATCCTGAAACAGCTGATTCTTTCGCGGCTCTTATCGAAGTTCTTACAGACAATGGGGGGAAGCGCATATATACATGGCATGCTGAAACCCTGATTAAAAAACCGAAGATAGACCATCCCCGGTATATTGAGTATATAAGAGAGTGCGGCGGATGCGATCCGTCATATCCCTCTGCAAATGAAATTTTTCATGATTCTCACGAGGCATTTTTCTCCTATGATGATTACAGGTCAATGATGAATGAACTTGATATCACTATTGAGGATATATCCGCTTCAACAGGAAGGGCGGTGGATACACTTCCGTTCCGAAATATTACACCCGGGATGGTGCTTAATACCTACAAGGATAAATATCCTCATAACTCACCTGTTATTGACAGAATAATTGATGATATCTGCAGCGGCAAAGACCGTTTATGGGATGATGAGTTTTTAATAGCCGCGGATTCCCTTGGCACAGCGCTTCATTATCCTCTCCTGAAAAGGGTGGTAAGGGGTATACAGAGCAATATTTTTTATCAGCCCAAATCAAAATCTTTCGCAGGGCTCTATAATCTTTATAAAAGCGATAACAGTCCCCGATTCCATGAAGCCGGAACCTCCTTTTCTATTTCAGGTATAGAGAGGGAAGCGGAAAATCAGGATAACATAGTTCGCCAGGAAGTGCGCCGTCAGATAGACCTCACAGTTTATAATCAACTCTGGGAGTGTATCAATCATGAGGGAGGCACATTTGATGGAGCCATCCGCCACATGAACAGCATGGGCATGGTGATTCGTGAGGCAATAGAGAGAATTGAAAGTGAAATCCTCACCTCTGAACAGAATATGAAAAATTCAGATCAGGAGAATAGTAAAGGAGATGATAAAAAGAGTAAAAAAAAGAAGCGTTCCCTTGAAGCATTAAAAAAGCAGAGGGATGAGATCGAAAATTTTATCAGCTATTTTGAAAATACAAATGACCGTGACCTGCGGTTTCTCCTTGCTCTTATAGCAGCCGGGTCTAAAGGGAAAACAGGGGATGATTTTTCAAAGGATATTATAAGCGCGGTGGTAAAACGCTACAGCACTGTGGCCCGGATATCAGGGAGACTTGAATACCTTAAACAGGATGTGCCCATAGAGCTGCTTACGCTTGAACAGGCTGGAAGGATTATTAATACAATTGAAGTAATAGCCCTTGAAATATCAGGGGAAGCGGAAAATATTATAAAAAGGCATGAATCGCGTCATGATGAGCTTGTTGAAAATTTGGTGCCATTTATTACATTGCGGTCAAAAAGACTGGATTCCGACGCTGTTGACGCGGCATTTAAGTCTCTTGTGTCATATAACAGGCTTACATCTCTTGTAGCAAAATGGATTGAAATCGCGGATAAGAATAATCTTATAGATAAAACAAGGGAGCATTTTTCCATTATAACATCAAGGGAGCCTGTGGATGCCTATTATGGAGATATGGGAAGCATATGCCTCTCCGGCTACCCGGAGCTTGCAAAGCACCCTTCATTTATTAATTGCCGCCTTGTGTCTGAAAAGGAGAAGACTGTGACAGGCATGGCTGTTATGTTTTACTCCCCCTTTATGCTTCATGATTACGGATCAGGCAGAGAGGGTTTCTGGCATGCCTTTGCTGTAAATCCTCTTCCGTCGCTGCTTAACCGCCTGACTGTGAAAAATCAGCTTGCCATTTATCTGCATTTCAGAATGATTTTTGAAAAGGTATCAATTGCCAGCGGACTCCCTGTTGTGTTGTCCGGAATCAGCACCCCCGGTATTGTATCAAATACATCAAATTTTGCAGATGAAATTGTTTCCCTTGAAAAAAAATGGGGTTCTATTGAGACTTTCAGTGCAAGCGGACTTTCTGTATATTATACTGAAGAGAGCTTTTCCCACGGCCTTGTTATCATTGATCCGGATAGGGAGAGTACAATAAAGACACTCTCTTCAAAATATGAATCAGAGTAAAATTGTATTTAAATAGTGATTTACAGCTGTTTATATATCAGAAAGATATCTTTCAGTTTAATTAAATTTTAATTTTCAAAAAAGGATATTTTCTACGGGGAACCAGGTTGAATTATTGTGTCAGATTCAGATAAAAAATTGAAATTGCCTTCCAATGATCCTGATAAGGGTAAAGATATAATATGCAGCAAAGATGAGAGGAAAGTAGCTGCTTCAGTTTTTGCTGAGGTGAGAAATTTATTGGTTACCGGAAATATTGTATCTGCCATAGAAAATTTCAGGGAGAGGGGTGTAAATTCTGATCTTGACAGGCTCTATGCGGCATACCAGTGGCTTAAAGATGAAATAATATATCTGGGGCCGGGGTATACACAGCAGATGAATCTGTTTAATACAGTTTTTCTTTCAATGATAGAAGAGCGGGGGGAGGCGGATTCAGATATTTATATTTCTGTGTTGAGGGATTCATCTGAATATCATTTTTTTAATAGTCTTGTAGGTAAAAGCCCTTTTCCGGAAATTGAAAATTATTCATCTGAATCAGAGAAAAAAAATAAAAATTCATCTGAAAAAAATAAAGCGGAAAAAATAATAACCTTGAATGATATACTTTATTCTTCAAAAGAAAAGCCTGCCCATTACAGCATTGAATCATGGAAGGAACTTATCCACAGGCATTTTGAAAAAATTTCTGATGAAACACTATTTTTAAATGAAAGTAAAAAGGTTGTTAAACGTCTGACAGCTATAAAAGAAAAAGAACCTTTTCATCTGGAGCTGGCAGCTGTTTATGTTCTTGAATGGCTGTCGTTGTGCAGGTTTGTTTCTATTGAGTCAAAGGATTTTGCCATGAAGCTTATGGAAATTCTGGCAGACAGCGGCCCCTTATGGAAGAGGCTTCATCGGGAGTACCAGCTGATAATCAGGAAGCCCTCTTCAGAAAAGAGGGCTCCCCGGTAATATCTGGAAATATTGAGAGTTTTATTTTCCTGCCATCATTGCTTCCACGTCGCTTTTCACTTCACCGGTTCCTTTAATGTCAAAGTTCTCTATCAGAACTTTTGCCACATTAGGTGAAAGAAATGCGGGAAGAGTCGGCCCAAGCCTTATCCCTTTTACTCCAAGTGCAAGGAGTGCAAGGAGAACCGCAACAGCCTTCTGCTCGTACCAGGCAATATCGAATGAAATGGGCAGCTCGTTAATGTCATTAAGTCCGAAAACCTCTTGAAGTTTCAGTGCAATCACTGCCAGCGAATATGAGTCATTGCACTGTCCCGCGTCAAGTACCCTCGGTATCCCTCCGATGTCGCCAAGATTAAGCTTGTTGTATCTGTACTTTGCACAGCCCGCTGTTAATATAATAGTATTGTCAGGAAGGGCTTCCGCTACTTCTGTGAAATAGTTTCTTGACTTCATCCGTCCGTCGCATCCTGCCATAACAACAAATCGTTTAATTGCTCCGCTTTTTACTGCTTCAACAACCTTGTCTGCAAGGGCCATTACCTGCGCATGTGCAAATCCGCCTGTAATTTCTCCCTTTTCAATCTCCACAGGGGGCTGGCATTTCTTTGCCAGTGCAATTATTTCTGAAAAG
>CAYYKZ010000226.1:0-4919 GCA_964468455.1 uncultured Leptospirales bacterium
TCTACAGGCACCAGTTTTACTGATCTTTGGATGATAACAGAGGTGCGGAATATCAAAGCCGTTCTCCTTTGCAATTTCAAGGATTGTCTGACCTTTTCTTCCGGAAACCTCCACCCCATCAATCGTGAGTTGGATTTTGTCCATAAAGATGCTCCTTTCTTTTTTATATATGTATTTTATAGAACTGTTTTACCCTGCCGAAAGTCAAAATACAGGTAAAATAACCGGGCAGAGGAAAAAGTATAAGCTAATTTTGAGTTTTTTATTTATTTGTATATTTATATGCGTATATATGCTCAGTAACCCGGCAATTATTGTCGTTACTAAACACTAACCCACACATTGTTCATTAAATATTATTATATTTTTTTTTCAACACAAAAACCGCTATCAGATAAATTTCTTATGTTAAAAAAAACAACAAAAAACAGTATTGTTTTCTGAATTCTCTGTCAAAAAAAAGTACCCGCTCGCTGCAAGCGGAGCATCCAACCTGAACATCATTAAACATGAATCAATATCAGGAGCAGACCCAAAATGATGTGCAGGCTCTTTACTTAATCCCGGATTTATTATAACCATCTGCAAGTGCTGTATTTACATGAACAACGCCTTTATTAAGATCTTTCAGTGGATATGATTCTGTAATTTCCGGAAGATTATCAGCTTCATTCTGCTTTGTGAGAGTTGTGCCTGCAGATACATAGCGCCCGTCAGGAACAGTAACGCCCATAAGAATACAGCCCGGCTCAACAACACAGTTTTTACCAACCTTTGCCTTAAACACAAGCACTTTCATTCCAATAAATGTATCATCCCCCACATAGGCAGGGCCATGAATCTGAACCTGATGCGCAAGGGACACCCGCTTACCCACATAAACAGCATATTTTTTCCCCTCAGATTCAACCAGGTTACTTTCCACAGGTTCACCATGATGTTCAGTTTCCAGTGCATGTATTACTACTCCATCCTGAACATTGGACTCATCACCAACATAAAGCGGCTGGCCTTCATCACCGCGAACTGAAGCAAAAGGCGATACCATAACTTTTTTCCCGAGAAAGACATTGCCTATTACTGCTGCCATGGGGTGAACATAGGCTGTATCGTCCACATCAGGATTACAAACAACAGAGGAAAAATCGGTTACAACATTTTCATGTATCATTTAATTACTCTTTAATATTTTATTTCAGTGTTAATTCCTTAACTTTAATTTCTGCAAAAATAATCTAATATACTCTGTGCCGTTTTCAGCACCCGGAATATAAAAAACAGTACCATATGCATTCAGGAATAAATACTGATTTTATTCTATTTTAAATATACCCAGTTGATACTAATGCTCATTTTTTGCAATAGTTTTTCAGCAAAATATACAAACTCTGCAATAGCTGCAGAGAAAACATTGTTATTAATGATTATAAACTGTTGTAAAATTATTACTCTCTAACTGAAAATTTATCTTTACTAATCTGCCGGTTTTTATAATTATTCCTGAATCAGGATTCATCAGAAAATCTGGAGATAGTTTAATGAAAAAATTTCTCTTTTCTTTCATACTTATTATATTGATGGCAATATATGCGATGGCGAACCCTAAAATTGTTTTTGAAAAAACAGTCCATGATTTCGGGAAGATTAAACCTGAGACAAGTCATTCAGCTGTATTTACATTTTACAACCGGGGAACTTCTACACTGACTATTGAGAGGGTTCGGGCCGGTTGAGGCTGCACTGGAACTCTCCTTTCAGAAAAGGAGATCCCTGCCGGAGGCAGCGGAACAATTAAAGTTGAACTTACAGCAGACAGATATATTGGGAAAGTAAACAGGAGTCTTCTTGTAATTACCAATGATCCTGTTAACAGGACAACAAGAATCATTCTTGAAGCAGAAGTGACTGATGATGCGGATAATTAATGGAGTAAATACAATCCTGTACTTTCCAGATAGGGTCTCATGTATTTTTTTTGTGTCAAAGAGTCTGGATTAGTTCATCTGCTTATAATTCAGATATATAAATTTATAAAGCAGATGAATACCTGCACACCGGCAGGTGAAACCAGCATCAGGACAGGTAATATTGAAAACAAGTAAATACGATTTTCTAACTACAAGAGCAGGATTTCCGCACCCATACGGGGCAAATGTTATCAATAACGGGGTCCAGTTTTCCATATTTGCCCGCAATGCAGGGAGTGTTACACTTGTACTTTTCCATTCTAATGACCAGGATTCCCCTTTTACAGAAATCGAGCTGGATCCTGCTGTAAATAAGACAGGGGATATCTGGCATATATGGATTGAACGTCTTGGGGAGGGACAGGTTTACGGCTATCGTATTGACGGCGATTACGATCCTGACTCAGGACACAGATTTAACAGAAACAAGCTTCTTATTGACCCCTATTCAAGGGCTTTAACCGGAAACTACAAATGGGATCTGTCAAAAGCATGGGGAGTTATTCCCGAATCTGACGACCAGTACCGTTCTTTTTCAGAAACAGACAGCGCTCCTTTTGTTCCGCGAAGTATTGTTATTAATTCAAGAGAAGAATCGATCATTCACTCTGTGCTGGTACCTGAAAATGAACTTATTATATACGAACTCCATGTTAAGGGATTTACTGCTCATGAATCATCCGGCGTATTCAGGCCGGGCACATTTATGGGTCTCACGGAAAAAATACCCTACCTTAAATCACTTGGCATCAATGCTGTAGAGCTTTTACCTATTCAGGAATTTGATGAATTTGAGAATATAAACGTTAATCCCGATACAGGGGAAAAACTAAAAAACTTCTGGGGATACAGCACTATAGCTTTTTTTGCACCAAAAAGCACCTACTCCAGCAGCGGCGTTTCCGGTGAACAGGTCCGGGAATTCAGACAAATGGTTAAGCGTTTTAAAGATGAAGGGATTGAGGTTTTCCTTGATGTTGTGTTTAACCATACACACGAAGGTGATCACAAAGGCCCTACCCTTTCTTTTAGAGGGATTGATAACAGTATCTACTACATCCTTGATGAAAACAAAAAAGCCTACAAAAATTTTTCCGGATGCGGAAATACTTTTAACTGCAACCACCCCATTGTGAGGCAGTTTATTCTGGACTGTTTAAGGTACTGGGTAATTGAAATGGGAGTTGATGGATTCCGCTTTGACCTTGCATCAATACTTGGAAGAGACCGCAATGGTGAAATGCTGAGCAACCCGCCTCTCATAGAATGGATTGAAGAGGACCCCATACTGAGAAGCACTAAAATAATAGCCGAGGCCTGGGATGCTGGCGGCGCATATCAGGTTGGCGCCTTTCCCGGAAGATGGGCGGACTGGAACGGGAAATACAGAGATGATGTACGCAGATTCTGGAGAGGGGAACCTGGATTTAAAGGAATTTTTGCCACCCGAATTACCGGAAGCTCCGATATTTACAAAAATTCATCACCCTGCCGAAGTGTAAATTTTATTACATGCCACGACGGATTCCCTCTTAATGACCTTGTAAGCTTTAACTCCAAACATAATATACAAAACGGTGAGAATAACCGGGATGGAGAAAACCATAATTTCAGCTGCAACTGGGGATATGAGGGGCTTAAAGCGCCTGAACATGTGGAAACAATAAGGGTAATGATGATAAAAAACTTCATAGCAACCCGTTTCCTGTCTCTTGGCATTCCCATGATGCTTGCCGGTGACGAGTTTAGGCGAATCCAGGGGGGGAACAATAATGCCTATTGTCAGGATAATGATATTTCCTGGATTAACTGGAGTTTGCTTGAAAAAAACCGGGAAATATTCGACTTCACAAAAGGAATTATTAATTTCAGGAAAAAACATCCTCTTGTAAGGAGAGGAGAATTTTTTACCGGGAAACAGACCCCCGGCAAATCTTCAGAGGATATAAAATGGTTTAATCCTGAAGGTATTGAACCTGACTGGAAAGATAAAGAAAACATTATTGCTCTGCTGATGAATGGAGAATATACCCTGGGAAACAAAAAAAATCCTGATTCTGATATATATATGATGTTTAATGCTTCAAATAAAAATATTATATTTACTATTCCTCAGGCTCCAAACAAAAGAGCATGGAAACTTGCCATAAATACATCAGGATTACATGGACAGGATATTTTCAAGACCGGTAATGAGCCGGATATTGAAGGGAACTTATTTACAGTAACCGCCCATTCTCTGGCTGTTCTGATTGCCTGAAGTGCAGGCTAACAGGCAAATTAGTTTTAAAGTAAATATTTGCTGTATTAAACAGGTTTAATACAGCAAATTATATATGACAGACTAAATTCCTTTCCCAACAAAGGGTAAAATAATTAAATCTGCATAATCTTTATTTTAAACTCAATCAGGCAATTGATGCATTTATTTCATCAATAAGCTCAGTCAATTTAGCGTCATTGAGTCCGTGAGCTCTCATTCCCTGCTCTATTGTCTCTGAAACGCTTAAACGGCACCCTACGCAGTGAAGCCCGTATCTGCTCAATATGGGGGCCGCATCAGGATAGGCCTGAAGAAGCTGCCCGAATGTCATATCTTTTGAAACTTTCTTTTCTGAAGCTGTCATTATTCTTAACCTCTAATAAATAAAATATCTTTGCAAAATTTCATAAAACAGTAAATCATGTCCATAATTTTAATATTTATTTTAAAAAAAATTACTCCATGCCTTAATTCGAAAATCTTGGCCTAAAAGCCCTGTTTTCGAATTATTACGGATAAATTAAGATTTAAATATTAATACTGATAATTTTTTAGTATATTTATAGCGATAATATAATATAATTTCAAAGGATTGATAAACAAAAAATAATTTATGAATATAATACTAATCGCAGTACTAATGATAATTCTTCTTATAATTGCATGGCTCCTTTTCAGCAGCAGAAATG
>CAYYKZ010000227.1:0-4888 GCA_964468455.1 uncultured Leptospirales bacterium
GAGAGGATGCTGTATATTCCGAGGGTCTGCAGGTATACACAACTCTGGATGTTAATAAGCAGATTGCGGGGCAGAAAATTTTAAAAGAGAGCCTTTCCCGTCAAAGTCTTGTCTCTTCAGGCCTTACCATAAAGACCTTTGATCCGCGTAAAAAAGAGGAGGAAAACAGCAAACCCCTTACAGAGGCGGAAGAGGAGAGATTAAAGCTCAACTATCACCTGAGGGCCGGAATTATTGAGGAACTGGAGGGAATAAACTTTCTGGCCGGACTTGATGTTGTAAGTGATTTTATAGACAGGTATAAGGAAACCTACAGTGATGACAGGGACCAGCAGAAAGTTGAAGGTTGTATTATATCTATAAATCATGAAAACGGCTACATTGAAGCAATGATTGGGGGAGGTGAATTTTCCAGTATTAATCAGCTTAACCGGACAATTCAGTCAAGAAGGCAGCCCGGTTCCGCTATTAAGCCACTGCTTTATTCAGCTGCAATGGAAACAGGAAAGTTTACTGCAGCAACGCCTGTACTTGATTCACCCATTGTTTATCTTGATACAGAGGGTAATGAATGGATGCCTGAAAATTACGAGGGGGAATATTACGGTTTTGTACGCCTCCGTAAGGCGCTGGAAAAATCTATCAATGTAATCTCTATACGAATTGCTGATGAACTTGGTATTGATACAGTACTTGATTATTTTGCCAGGCTTTTGAAATTTAACGACAGCGAAAAAAAGACAAGGATTCCGAGAAACCTTTCCATTGCCCTTGGATCTTTTGAGGTAAGCCCCTTTGAGCTTACTACAGCCTATGCAATTATTGCAAATGGAGGGAAAGAGGTTATACCCTTCAGTATAAGGTATGTTAAGGACAGAAACGGCGAAATTCTGGAAAATATGGAAAAGGATGTACAGCAGCAGCTTGAAGAAAAAGCAAAAAACGGCACATTACAGATAATAAAACCTTCAACAGCGCAGATGATGATAAGTATGCTCAGAAGTGTTATATCCGCTGGTACAGCGAGACATGCCAATCCGGGACGTCCGGCAGGGGGGAAAACCGGAACAACCAGCAACTGGATGGATGCCTGGTTTGTAGGGTTTACACCTCAGCTTACAACAGGACTGTGGATAGGTTATGACAAGCTGGGCCTTGCCCTTGGGACAGGACAGTCGGCCGGGGGTATAGCAGCACCGGTATGGGGAAGATACATGCGTGATGCACTGAGCAGGGAACCTGTAAGGGATTTTCCGGTATATGCCGGACTTGCCGAAGCTAAGGTTTGTGCTAATACAGGATTGCTGCCAGGGCCCTCCTGCCGCAGTATAATAAGTGAATTATTTATTCCTGAATTTGTTCCTACAGAAACATGCAGCACCTGCTCCGGGCTGGGGGAAATGACCTCAATAATTAAAGGTCCGGGTGAAAATATTGTTAAGGAACAGAAAGGGAGGATTAAAAGAAGAGATGAGGGATCTGCCGCGGATTCGATACTTGATAATATAAATAATGATCTGTTAAGATAGTAAATTAATAGGAGAAATTATGAGCAAATATTTTATACAAAGAGACGATGCTTTTCTGCTTCTTATTGATGTTCAGGAAAAACTTTTTAATGCAATGAAGGATAAGGTGCAGGAAATTCTTAAAAAAAATGCTTCAATACTCCTGAATTCAGCATTAAAAATGAGTATTCCTGTAGTTGTTTCAGAGCAGTACAGAAAAGGTCTGGGCCTTACAATTGATGAGCTTCAGGATTATATCCCGGATGAGGATAATTATGAGAAAATTCATTTTGACTGCACAAGGGATCCTGTTATTTCTGAGGCAATAGAAAAGAAAGGTAAAAAAACAGCAATTATTGCTGGTATTGAATCGCATATATGTGTTTTCCAGACAGCAATAAGCCTCCTTGACAGGGGTTATACAGTTGTTATTGCCTCGGATGCTGTTGCTTCAAGAAGAAAAAATGACTGGCTCCAGGCACTTGCCATGCTTGAAAAAGCAGGAGCCCTTGTTTATCCAACTGAAACTATTGTTTTTATGCTTCTTGAAAAAGCAGGCACACCTGAATTTAAGTATCTTTCACCACTTTTCAAGTAGGCTCTGACCCCTGTGATGTTAAACTGAGCCGGAAGCGCAGGATTTTCCGGCTGCGTTTCCGGAGGAGAAGGCCCATTGAATATTGTAGCCGCCTGTGTCTCCATCCACATCCATTACTTCACCGGCAAAGTAAAGTCCCGGGATAATTTTTGATTCCATTGTTTTTCTGTTAATTTCATCTCTACATACGCCTCCGGATGTTGCCATGGCAATTTTAAAGTCACCCTTTTCTTCAACAGTAAAGGAATATGATGTAAGGGATGTAATGAGTTTTGTTCTTTCATCTTTGCTTACTTCGGAAATATTTTTAGCAGGGTCAATTTGAAGCTGTTCAAGTATAGGGGCAATTAGCCTCTCAGGGATGCTCAGTTTTTTAAGGTAATTTTTTATGCTTTTTTTTACACCGGATCGTGATTCTTCAATTAAACAGCGCTTTATGTCCTCTGCATTTTCAACGGCCAGAGAAATTTTTACTGTGTCATCTTTTCTGATGTATCTGCTTATGTCCAGAATTCCCGGGCCTGATAATCCTTTGTGTGTGAAGAGAACATCTCCGGTTTTAGAGATTACTTTTTTATTGTTTCTGAAAATAGCTATTGTCCTGTTTTTTAATGATATTCCGGAAAGCGCGGAAAAGATAAAATTTTTAATGAAAACCGGTGTAAGTGCAGGAGCAGGAGGGACTATGGAATGGCCCAGTGATTCTGCAATTTGAAAACCATCGCCGGTTGAACCTGTAGCAGGGTAGGACATGCCCCCTGACGCAACAACTAATATAGGAGCATTAAAAATGGTGTTGTTTCTATGGTCAGATGACACACTGAACTCACCCTCTGAGATGGCTGTATGCTGCACATGATAATTATAGATTATTTCAACACCGTAGTTTCTGCATAGTGATGTCATCATGGATAAAACATCTGAAGCGCGCATGGAAGCGGGAAAAATTTTACCGTCATCCCTTTCTGTAACAGGGATACTGTTTTTTTCAAGAAATTCGATTAAATTGTCCGGAGTAAAAGAGCTTAATGCGGGTTTAACAAAGTTTCCTGCTTCACCATAGCATTTGGTAAAAGAGGAAACAGTACCGCTATGTGTAATGTTGCACTGGCCTGAACCTGAAAGGAGAAATTTTTTCCCGGGAGAGGAGTTCTTTTCCAGGATAAGAATTTTTTTTATCCCCGACTCTGCCGCACTTATGGCGCAGAAAAGGCCTGCAGGGCCTGCACCGGTTATTATAAGGTCGTATTTTTTCATTTATGTTAGATTAGACATCCATCATCATATGTCAAAGATTTTTCACGTAAAAAACCCGAAGAAACTTCTCCGGGTTTTAAATTTCAGCTGTTTTTTAAATTACAGGCTTGTTGTAACTCCAAGAGCATAGTACATGGGGCTGTCATTGTCGCCGCCATTTTTTGTTTCAACATAATCTCCTGCTGAAAGGTATGCGCCTTCCGCCCATACTTCAGTTTTAGGAGCAACTTCGTATGCAAGTCTCAGGTTAAGCTCTGTACCTATTGCAGTGTCTTCAACAAGTTCATCAGAAGTTGTTGTAGCATATGCAATCTGTCCAAGAACTGTAAGCTTGTCCATTTTAAACTCAGCAGCGAGACCGAACATCATAAGGCCTTCAGTTGCTTTGTCATATTCATTGGAAACGCCAACCTGGTTGATTCTTCCGCCGTCATTTATTATGAACATTGGGCCAACTTCCATATCTCCCCATGTTGCGCTGTTAAATGAGGTAACAGTTTCCGCATCATCATCTTCGCCTGTTGCATAGAGTCCGAATACATTTACTTTAAAAGCGTCAGAAACCTTGTAGCCCACATTTAAATAACCTGCATATGCGGATGCATCAATTTCAGCAGCCTTGTCAGCGTCGCCTGTTACATACAGGAAATCAGCATCTACTGAAAGAGAACCCTGCTTCATTGCAAGAGAAATGGCAGGCATAGTTAAAGCATATTCTGTGTCAGCCTGTTCTTCGCCAACTGCGTAAGCAACTGCTGGTGTTATTGTGATGTTACCAAGATTAAGAGCGATTTTTGCAGCATACATCTGTTCGTCATCACTGTCTTCTACATCAGCGTCAGTATTTTCGATTATATCATTTTCCATAAGTTTTACATAGGCCAGGTCTATTTTAGCCATACCTGTGTTAAAGTTTAGGTTAAAAAGAGCGGCATCATCATTAAATGCTATGGGGAACTGATATCCTGCAACACCTGCTTTAAGGCCAAGTCCGGGAACAAACATGTCTTTAACATCAATGTAGATGTTTTTTATTTCAACTGCCTGTCTGTCAGCTCCTTTGCCTGCATAGGAATCGCCGTTTTTACCAAGGTCAATTTCAACAGTATCTCCATTGGAGTCTGTATATGTCTTGGTGGTATCCTTGCCGCCGAAATACTGGTCAAGTTCCAGTCTTGTTACTACAGATACATTGCCGCTTGAAAGGGTAAATTTCGGCCTTACCCTGATGTTTGAGTAATCCTTGGACTCGTCAGCCTTTGCTGTTGTTTCAGTAATGGCAAATGCATTTGCCCATACACTGTACTTGAATTCAGGCCCCTTGTCTGCTTCCTGCGCGAATGCGGATGCGCTGAAGAGGAGTCCCATAAGAACAACCATTAACTTCTTCATTGTGCTCTCCTGTTATTTCTTAAAAAAATTTTTCAGGTTTTAATTATTAAAACCATTTTCAGGAAAAATCCTGTGACTGCATTAAGCGGATTCAATGTAAAAAAATTATTAAGAAAAGATGAAAATGCAGTCA
>CAYYKZ010000228.1:0-4873 GCA_964468455.1 uncultured Leptospirales bacterium
GTTGCCGGAATCAGTGGTCCACATTTCCAGCATGTTGATCGGGTCATTGAAGTCCGCGATCCAGCCGTTACGGGAAACATCGAAGTTACCGGCTTTGCGCTCGGCAAGAAGGGTATCCCAGTCAACGGTCTTGATGGTCATGTTGATGCCGATGGCCGCAAGATCCTGCTGGATGCACTCGGCGATGGCGACATGGCCCGTGGACTCGTTGATCAGGTACTCAAAGCTGATCGGGGTGCTGGCGGAGAGCATACCGTTCTCGAACACATAACCGGCAGACTCGAGCAGCGCGATGGCAGCTTCGACATCAGGGGTGGTTTTGCCGTAAGCGGTTTCGTTGGTTTCATGGAACACGCCGCCGTTGCCGTCGAGCATCCCAACGGGGATGAAGCTCGTGGCGGGAACCTGCCCGGTCTGGCCGACGGTCTCAACGATGTACTCGCGGTCGATCAGGGCGCTGAAAGCGCGGCGCATTGCTGCGGCCTGCTCAGCGGTCTTGCCCTCATACAGCGGGGACTTGACGTTGAAGCAAACGTAGTAGGTGCCAAGCTCGGAAACCGTGTGGAACTCGGGGTTGGCGGTGCTCAGCAGCGTCTGGATTTCGTCGGTGGGGACGGTGTCGATGAAGTCGAGGTCGCCCGCGTTGTAAGCGGCATAGATGGCAACGTCGTCGGCAGAGAGCATGAACTCAAGCCTCTCGATCGTTACGTTCGCGGCATCCCAGTAATTCGGGTTTTTCACATAGACCATGCTCTCGTTGTGCGTCCAGCTTTCCAGCATGAACGGACCGCTGGAAACGAAACCAGCTTCGAGGGCCCACGCGCCGGCATCGATGATCGCGCCGGTGGCGGCATCCTTGTATTAAAGCTGGAGTGAGCCCTGATTATTTTTGTTTCCTTTATATCCTTTATATGAAAAAACAATGGGCAGTTCCCCTTATGTTTTTCAATTATACTTTTAATATTCCCGATAATATCATCATCTACGCCAAGTGAATCAAGCTTTATATGGATTGCTGCTACAGCGTCTCTGCGTACGTCCTTTAATGCTTTCAGACTTGAAGCAATAAGCTTTCTTGCCCGATCACCCTCAAATTCAATTTTTCCGGTAATCATCACAGGCTCACTCCCATTAATAAGATCACCAAACTTTTCAAGAGTTTTTGAGAAGAAAAGAACCTCCACTGATCCCTCAAGATCTTCAAACGTAGCAACAGCATAATTTTTGCCGCTCTTCTGAGCCCTTCTGACTGCAACATTGCTTAAAATACCAACTATTGATACTTCACGGTCTTTATGCTCCTCAGTAATTTCCGCTAAAGTATAAGAAGGAAAAGAACTTATTTCTTTTTTATATCGTCCAAGAGGATGGCCGGAAAAATACAGTCCAAGTACATCCTTTTCAAAAGCAAGCTTTATGTTATCCCTCCATTCCTCCACTGAGGGCAGATCACCTGCTATCCTGGTGTTGTCTCTGCTGTTATCCATACTGAACAGGTCACCCTGACCAGAAGCTAGATCCTGCTGATATTTTCTTGCCAGCTCAAGAATAAGATCAATTGACTCAAAAAGCTGAGCCCTGTTTTTATGTATTTCATCAAAAGATCCCGATTTAATAAGGGCTTCAAGAACACCTTTATTAACAACTGAAAGTCCCACATGTTCCAGAAATTTTTTTAAAGTCTTAAGCTCACCCACCTTTTCTCTGGTTTCAATAATATTTTCTATGGCCTTGCTTCCCATTCCCTTTATTGCTCCAAAGCCGTAACGTATACATTTATTCTCAATACTGAAATCATAAAAACTTTTATTAATTGATGGAGGCAGCACCTTTATACCATTTTCACGGCAGTCATTTATATACTGTATTACATCATCCTGTTTATCAGGCTGCGCAGAAAGAAGGGCTGTCATGTATGCAATCCTGTAATGCGCTTTTAAATAGGCGGTCTGGTATGTTACAAGAGCATAAGCAGCAGAATGCGACTTATTAAAACCGTATTCCCCGAACTTCTTAATCATGCTGTAAAGCTCTTCAGCAATTTCTTTATCTATATTATTTTTTTCAGCACCCGCAAGGAATTTAGCTTCAAGCTCATCAATTATGTAGCTGATTTTTTTCCCCATTGCTTTTCTTAATTTATCCGCTTCAGGCAGAGTAAATCCGGCAATAACCTGTGAAATAAGCATTACCTGTTCCTGATAAACAACAACGCCAAGAGTATCGCGCAGTATTGGTTCAAGGCTCGGATGCAGATACCTGACAAGTTCAGGTTTCTTTTTTCTTGTTATAAAGTCATCAACCATACCGGAACCAAGAGGGCCTGGTCGGTAAAGAGCAACAATGGCTATAATGTCTTCAAAGGTTGTGGGGCCAAGTCTGCGAAGAATATTCTGCATCCCTGAACTTTCAAGCTGAAATACTCCCCGGGTATCTGCTTTCTGAAGCAGATTAAAAGTTTTGGAATCATCAAGGGGTATACTCTCAATTTTAAGTTCTTCACCGGTTGTCTCTTTTATAAGCGCAAGACATTTGCTTATAATACTCAGATTTTTAAGCCCCAGAAAATCCATTTTAACAAGACCGGCCTGTTCAAGGGTATTTTTTTCATATTGAGACGATATACTTCCATCCTTGTCTTTATACAGAGGAACAAAGTTAGTTAACTCACCTTTGGAAATAACAACACCGGCAGCATGTTTCCCTGCAGATCGGGTAAGGCCTTCAAGTTTAAGTGAAATTTCAATAAGCTCTTTACCCTTTTCATCAGAGGCAAACTTTTTAAGTTCAGGAGACCGGTCCAGAGATTTTTTTAAAGTATCTTCACCAATAAATTTACTAATCTCATTCGCCTCAGCAAAAGGAACATCAAGAGCCCGGGCTACATCTTTTACAACAGCCTTGGCCTTCATTTTATTAAATGTTATTATCTGACTTACCTGGTTTTCACCATACTTGCTTTTAACATAGTCAATAACCTCTTCGCGCCTTTCAGCACAAAAATCTATATCCATATCAGGCATTTCATTTCTATCAGGATTTAAAAATCTCTCAAAAAGAAGGTCGTATTTAAGGGGGTCCAATGCGGTAATACCAAGACAGAAGGACACAATCGATCCGGCTGCAGAACCCCTCCCCGGCCCCACAGGTATACCCTTTTTACGGGCATAATTTATAAAATCCCATACTATCAGGAAATAACCGGAAAACTTCATACTGGTTATCAGATTAAGCTCATATTCAATGCGGGATCTTACCTTGTCGTTCAAATCTCCGCCATACAAGACAGGTGCTCCCTCGTAAACCAGATGCCTCAGATATGAATCAAGATCAAAACCCTCAGGTACATCAAAATGAGGCAATACAGGCTTACCAAGTTCAATCTCCACATCCGTCATGTCCGCTATTTTGCATGTATTAAAAAGCGCGTCCGGATAATCTGCAAACTGCATTCTCATTTCATCAAGAGTTTTAAAATAAAAAGAGTCAGATGCAAACCTCATCCTGTTTGCATCCGACATTGTTTTGCCTGTCTGAACGCAGAGCAGAAGCTCATGGGAATAGGCGTCTTCACGGTTAAGATAATGAGCATCGTTTGATGCTATTAGAGGAATATCAAGTTCAGTAGAAATACGGATTAATTCCGAATTGGAAATTTCCTGTTCCCTGATGCCGTGATACTGGAGCTCAAGGTAAAAATTATCCTTTCCGAAAAGTTCATTATATCTGCCTGCAATCTCCCTTGCCTCTTTAAGACGTCCTTTAATTATATTTACAGGAATCTCCCCTGCAATACAGGCTGATGATGCTATAAGGCCCCGGGAATGTTTCTCAAGAACCTCCATATCAATACGCGGTTTATAGTAAAAACCTTCGGTATATCCAATAGAGGATAGTTTCATTAAATTGCGGTACCCCTCATTATCCTTTGCAAGGAGAATAAGATGATATGCCACTTCCTCTCCGCTATCCCTGGAAACCTCTTTTTTAAACCTGGAACCGGGTGCTACATAAAATTCCTGACCTATAATCGGCTTAATTCCGGCTTTTTTTGCCTGCTGGTAAAATTCAATTGCTCCAAACATATTCCCGTGATCAGTTAATGCCACAGCCGGCATACCCAGTTCAGCCGTACGCTGAACAAGTCTTGGTATTGTGATAGCCCCATCTAAAATGGAATAATCTGAATGTGTGTGAAGATGAACAAAATCCATAAACAATTGCCGTTTTTTATTTAATTTATTTAAATTTATTTCAAAACTGTTACTGACTAAAGAAACAGATTCTTTTTAATTAATGCTGCAGCGTGATACAGCAAGTCCGGATATAATGAAGATTTAACTAATTCAGGATACAAGAATTAAAATTTTTATGAAAAACTGATACATTGAAAAGCTGAATTATTAATTAATGTTTATAGTTATTATAGATATAAAACAGGAGACATAATTCAAGCAATTAATCAGGAAAAATAAAAAAAACTCCCCGAAAAAACCAGGGAGTTCTATATAAAACAATATATCTAAGCCATAATAACCTTAATATATTTTAATTAAAACAAAATTTCTAATATGCCTCCCCTTTTCAGGGTAAGTCATATTAGAATATGCTGGGAATGAAAACTGATATTAAATATATAAAAGTTATCTTACAGTCTGGATAAGATTATTTCTTACTGATACAACTTCACCGTTTGACAAACCCATTACTACCACATCTCCGGCAAAAACAGGTGAAGTTTTAATAATGCTCTGGAATGATGCAGACCATCGTACTGCTCCATTATCAGGATTAAGCGAATATATTGAATTTTCATCAGAAACCATTATATTGCTGAAGGCTGACAGAGGGCTCCCTTTTATTCCAGAGCGTG
>CAYYKZ010000229.1:0-4870 GCA_964468455.1 uncultured Leptospirales bacterium
ATACTGATATTTTTTGTAATACCAATAATTCTATTTGCAGCAATGGATATTATCCTGAAATTATATTACAGAAAAAGATTTATGAATTAACACAATTTCTTTATTTAAACTTAACGCTTAAGTTTTTTTGCTCTCTCCTTAAACAGAAAATGATATAAAACATCACTGTACCGGTCCATCTCCTCCTTACCCTTTTCCGCAACAGAGAAGCGCCAGAACCCGTAAAGCTTTGTCTGCTTAATAAGGCTGCTGCTGTAGAGTTTCCAGGTATAATTCTCCCGTACCCTGGCAACACCTGCCTCAGAAACATTCTGCCATAAATCCTTATGCTTTGAACATTCCCTGTGATATTCTTCAAGGGCCTTTGCAATAAGTTCGGGCTTACTTGTATTTATAAGATAACCGCTTTTACCATGTTCAATAATTTCTGAAGGCCCTCCAAAAACCGGACCGAATGTTGGAAGCCCGGAAAGCATAGCTTCAAGAATTGTAAGACCAAAAGCTTCAAAAAGCGCGGGCTGCACAAAAATACCTTTATAATCGGCTATTATTCTGTAAACCTCACCTGTATCTATTTTATTAACACTGGGGAGCCACCTCACCTTACCTTCAAGATTGTAGCGGGAAATAAGTTCATGTGCTTTATTAATCTCGTTTCTCTCTTCATGGTCAGATGATGCCATGGGATCAATTGACCCTGCGGCAAATATAAGGTTAAAATTACTTTTCAGAATTTCACTTAACCCGAATGCTTCAATTAAGCCTGTGATATTTTTAATCCTGTCAAATCTTGCCATAGTAAAAATCGGCGGCAAAGAGGGATCATCAAGTGTGCCGGAAATATCATCAGTTGTATCAGTAAAAAGGCGCTTCTCCCATTTCTCCCGTTTCATTTCAACACGGTTCTCCTTTTCGTAATAGGGGAAATACACCTTTTCATCAACACCCGGAGGAATAACATTAAACTTCGGCGCAAAGAGGTTAACACCTCCCTTTACCTGCATAAGGCCCGGCATTGTAAAAAACTGGTACGACTCGTACTGCCCCATTGTATCCTCTGTGCCTATTATCTCCTGGTGTGTACTGGCAATAATAAAATCGGACCTGTTCATTGCAATCATGTCAGCAGTAAAATGCATGGAAAAATTATAGTTCTCCTCAAAGTCCTTCCAGTATAAATCGGAAAAAAGATACTTTGTCTTTTCCAGAGCATGGGCAATAGAACACTGGATCACATTCATTTTTTCCGAGATTAATGAAGCAACCAGGTTCCCGTCGGAATAATTACCAATAATTAAATCCGGCCTTCCCTGCATCTCCCCCTGTAATTCCGGAACTGCATCATATGCAAACCTGTCCAGATAGGGCCATATATTAAATCTGGAAACCCACTCCCTCAGGTCATGATTATTTTCATCTTTAAAAGGAAGCCGAAGTATCCAGCAGTTATCAGTATCATGGATCTGTTCCTTCCTTAAATTACATGTTGTTTCTCCAGCATCATGAATAAGCCTGGTAAGGACTATAATCTGCGGTTTTATTTTAAGCCCCGATTTACGGATCTCCTCCTGGAGATGTTTTTCCAGGGCCCGTACCTGATCAAGAATATAAATTACCTGTCCCCCTGTATCCGGTTTACCGAGAACCTTTTCCTGGGCAAACCAGCCGTGAGGTGAAACAATAACAACTTTCGAAATAAGAGGCATGGGAACCCTGCTTATAAAATCTTCAAGGCCTTCTACTGAAGGCTCATTAAGCAGATCAAGGAGAATCTGCATTGACTGCACCATAGATTCTACTGTGTCGCCCCACCCGGGTTCAAAACCGAACTTCCGAAGCTGACGTTCAACATCATCATACCTGGTTTCACTCTTTTTATCCTTAAGCCATCTAAGCATGTTCTCAAGACTATGATAAAATGATTCGTAATCCTTTATAACAGAACTGTTTAATAATATCTGCTGGCCATTATGCTTATGGAGTTTAAGAAAATTAAAAAGATTATCATTCCATTTTTCAGGACTGTTAAAAATACCGCTGGCCAGATACCTGGTTAAAAAATTAATTCCATGCCCTATTTTTTCCGGGTTCTTAATATTTGGTGTATAATCATAAAAGGGCAGATAATCTATTTTCAGATTTTTACCCGGTTCAGAGGGGCCTGATACTTTTTCGTCTTTAAAATTCAGATACTCCTCAAGGGTAATCTCCTCCATTACTTCAGTATCAATCCTGAAACTGTAGAACCTGTATCTTGCTATATCATAACGGTGCATTAGAATTATATAATCCTGATTTACAAATAATTCCTGAACTTTCTTTATAAACCCGTAAACAGATGAAGTATCCTTTGCCTTAATCTGCGAGCCCTTCTCCTTTAAAAACTCATCGTAAATGAGAAGCAGGTCATTGCGCAGAAGAATACGATCATGCTCTTCCGCAATTTTATATATCAGCTCCCTGAAGAGTCCGAATTCCTTTTTATTGATTATTTTCTCTTTAAGCTTAACAGACATCACTTCTCCTCCTTACGTAATTTTATCTGCCGGTCTGCAGCACAGCAGCTATATACCGGCAGTACTCCTGTTTTCTCATATGACAGAACACTCTTAGATATATTTAAAATCTGAATTTTAATCAGGCTGCTTAATGTTACCTGTTTTTTAATCCAGCTCCGGGATTTTATAATTAGCCAGCCCCTCTATGAGCCCTGCTGAACAGGTCTTAGCGGCAAAATAGATACGCCTTAGGCCCTTAAGCTTCTCAAGCTCCGGACTGTAATTACCCACAACAATGGCTCTTGGCTCCCCTCGAAGCATGTCCTCATCATTGCCTGAATCACCTGCAACAATAAAATTCTCAAGGGGGATACTCCACTTGTAGCTCAAGTAGCGTATAGCCTTCCCTTTGGAGGCGCGGTACGGCAGTATATCAAGAAACTCATTGTGTGAATAAATGAGGCTGTACCTGATTTTCTTCCCCGTGAGCCTGGAGTGGATCTTTTTCAGATTCTGTTTATCATATTCCATATTATAACTGACTTTAAAGTTCCGTTGTGCAGGCTCATCCTGATATTCAAGAAAATCAAATCTATCCAGTTCACCTTTAATAATATCTCTCCCCCATTTATGAGAGATATGAGACTCCCAGCCCCGGTCATAAATCAGATCCGGGCCGTAGTAAATCTCCGATCCAACTGATGAAATAATAATATCCGGGTCCGGTATACCATATTGTTTTAAATAACTTACTGCTGAATCAACAGTACGCCCTGTTGCAACGCCGAATCCTGTAACTTTTCTATTCCGCTTAATATATTCTATGAACTCCTGAAGCCCCGAATTATCAACCCCGATAAGTGTATTGTCTATATCTGTGATAATAACATAATCAAGAGAAGTAAGCCTCTTCCCGATTCTATCCCCAATATACGATTCTTTTACCGTTCTTTTCTTCTGCTTCGCTGTCAGCCTGTCCAGAGAATCGAGATACTTCTCCGCATGGGATTCCCAGGTATAATGTTTACGTACATTCACTATTCCGTTTTTTGAGTATTCATTCCATTTGTCATCATTAACAAGAATCTCTTTAATATTTGATGCTATATCCTTTTCATCCAGAGGATCTACAATAACACCATTCTGGCAATTTTTAATAATATCTATGGGGCCTCCGTCATTTGTGGCAACAATAGGGACACCGCATGCTCCAGCTTCCAGAAGGGTCAGTCCGAATGGTTCTGTAAGAGCGGCATTAACAAAAACCCCCTTTTTTTCAGCGGTAATTCTGTAAAGTTCAGGAACTTCATATTCAAAGTCATGTTTTTTGGGTATTGCCATTTTTCCGTAAAGATCATACTTGTCCATAAGCAGAAGCATTTCAGTAAGAACATCCCGCTCATTGTCCTCCTTGTCATGAATGTCCTTCCGTATCCCGGCAAAAACCGCAAGATTAGCAATAGCCTGAAGTTCCTTATCTTCTCCATATGCCTTGATTAAACCTGAAATATTTTTTCTTTTATCAGGCCTGCAAAGGGCAAGTATAAAAGGCCTGTCAGGATATGTCAAAAACCTGTTAAGCTCATGGATCACAGAGGCTTTGGCGTGAAGGCTCAGCTCATCCCTTGATGATTCGGAAACAATGTCATGATAATAGGGATAAAATTTTTCAATATCAATACCGGGAGGAATTACAGTTGCATTAACACCGGCGGAATTATTATAAACACCGTACTGCTCCTTCAGCTCCTGATTTGTACTGCAGATAATCAGGTCCGTGTTTTTTATAACATCCTCTTCTTTATTTATGCGGTAATTAATCCGGTATTTTTTTATAATATCATCCTCATCCATCCCTTCTGTTATAAGCCTCTGAAATTTAACCCTCCCCAGGGAATGCCCTGTAAAAATAAAGTCTATTCCGAAAATCTCTGAAAGCTCCATTGCTATATATCCGGCATCAGCGTAATGGCCGTGAACAAAATCCGGAATATCACCATCCGTTTTAATAAACTTTATAGTTTTGTCTATATACTCCTGCATGTGAGGCCATAGCAATTCCTTGCGGATATATTTCCTTCCTCCGCACTGGATCCTCACAATCCTCAATTTTTCATTTATAGTTTCCACAGGTATTGAATATGTATCATCAATATCCTTCTGGTCTATGAGTCTGGTAAAAAGATCAACCTTCCGCACACGTTCAGATTCACTCAGCTTATTTGCCAGCTCCACCACATATTTCACCTGACCGCCTGTGTCAGCATCCCTCCCCAGTTCCATGTTTTCATATCTAACCAGGCCATGGACACTGAAGAGCTGAATATAGTATCCCTTTTTATTTTTCATTTTACCGGCTCCGGTTTTGTCTA
>CAYYKZ010000230.1:0-1862 GCA_964468455.1 uncultured Leptospirales bacterium
ATCAGGATCCCGGGGATTTAATTCAAAGGCTGTCCTTGCATAAACAAGGGCCCTTTTGAAATTTTTTGTTTCATATTCAATCTGGGCAAGCCTTAGCCATGACCCGTAATAAGCCGGTGCTATGCCTGATGCTTTTAGGAGATGCTCAATTGCCAGTTCCGGAGACTCCATGTATGCAGTCTCAGCAAGGCGCAGATGACCCCAGATATTTTCATGATTATTTAAAACAATACTGTTGTAAATTTCTTCGGCCTTGCTGAATTTCCCTTCTTCGAAAAAGTAGTCCCCTTCCATAATGTCAGTCATCCAGCAGTCATCACCGCAGGCTTTTCTGTGATTCTGGAAATCTTTCCCTGTATACCGCGACTTTTCAGCAGACATTTCCGCTTCTTCAAGTATTGCACTCATCCATGGTGTTGTTTTTTTTATGCTTTTTAAGTAAATGCCGCTTTCACTGCTGTTAAACCATATAGAGTCCGATACCTTACCTTCATTTTTGGCTTTGCTGTAAATAGCAGTTCCCGGATAATAGGCTACAGGTGAAACAATAACATCATGGGGGAGTGTTTTTTTAATCAGTTTTATTGTCTTTTTTATATCATCAGGGGTTTCATTAAACATGCCTGCCATAAGATAAAAGGACATATATATGCCCAGTTTTCTTGTGATTGCAGTTGTTTCCTTTATTTTTTCAATAGTAATCGATTTGTCGTATTCCTGTAATATCCTTTCAGATCCGGATTCAACTCCGTACTGGATATGCTCAAGTCCGCATTTTTTCATGGCAATGAGCATTTCTTCATCAACAGTGTCAACCCTGGCCTGGCAGTTCCACATAATATACAAACCGCTTAACCTTAAAATATCGCAAAATTCAAGAACTCTTTCTTTTTTTAAAGTAAAGTTGTCATCTCTGATCGAAAAGTATATAATGCCATGTTTTTCAAAGGAATACCGCATTTCTTTAAGAATATTAGCCGGGCTTCTGAAACTTACTTTTCTTCCCCAGAATGAGGGTGATGAGCAGTAGGTGCAGCTGTTTGGACATCCTCTGGAGGTTATTATGTACCTGTACTGTTCATTGGGGTTAATCCCCATTGTTTTACCGCTGAATTGAGCAGGGAACGGGATCTGATCAGGGTCTGAAATTCTTTTACCATCAAGTATTCTGTGGCTTTCCGTATCTCCAATATTGTCAAGAAGTTCAAGAAGAGTATTCTCTCCCTCACCTTTGATTATAAAATCAATTTCCGGGTAAAGTTCAAGTATTTTCTCTCCCAGAAATGTGGGGTGCTGTCCGCCGGCAATAAGTATAAGTTCCGGGTCCTCTTTTTTAAGTTCACGGATGTATTTTAAAGATTCTGTCCTGTTAAAAGAAAATATTGAAACAACAGCAGCGTCAGGTTTTTCTTCTAAAGTTGCATGTGCACCTTTTCTCCATCCCGGCTCAGACAGGTTTGCAAGAACAACTTCGTGCCCGTTTTTTTCAAGAAAGGCTGCAATAGAAGTAATACCGTGAGGCATTAATGACATAAAATAGTCATCCTTATCTTTGTGTTCACACATGTACACGCAAATTACTTTCATTTACATTCCCTGCTTATAGAATTTACATAAACAGGAGCTAAATGTCCCGCGTATTCCGATCCCATAAAAAGATTTTTCCTGTTAAAAGCAGACGGATTTGAGAGATATAGGGTATTCCATGCCTGAAGAAACTGTTTCGCAAGCGGGAGATATGACCAGTGCCATTTTTCTTCGTTGTAACCTGAATCACGTCCAGAAGTATAGGGCTGGCCGAAACCGTATTTACCCGCGTATTTTACAAGCCATTTGTAAATCACAGCCCCTTCTCCCTTTTC
>CAYYKZ010000230.1:1872-4846 GCA_964468455.1 uncultured Leptospirales bacterium
ATATACAACCAGCATCAAGGAGTATCTGTACAATTTCATAATAGCTGTTATTAAGATAATTGATGTCAAAGTCTGTACCCCAGTGGTGCCTTGATGTGCCCGGCATTGATGAATAGCGCAGAATAAGATTAGCCCTTTCAACGGGATCAGTAATTTTTGTAATATCTTTAGTACCAGTTGTCTTTAATCTGCCTGTCCACTTTCTATCCCATATGCTTTTTTGAGCTTCAAAATTTCTTGTGGCGCTTTGAATCCATATTTTAATACCAGGATTATCCCTGTGAAAATGAGCCAGCATTAATTCAAAAGCGTCAGCAGCCTCTTTACGCAGGAACATATTTTTACGGGCAGCTGAAACAGCTATATGATCAAGGTTCACAAATAAGCTGTGCTGTGCCGGGTTAAAACGCCCTGTCACATAATCAAAAACAGGAATCCTGTAGATTCCTGTTTCATCAGAATGAAGTAAAGAAGCCGATAACATTATGAGAGTTACCGGCATAAAAATTTTAAGAAATTTCAATAAAATGTTTCCTGTTTCTAAAGATTCGAATATCAATGATCCATCTGACTGGTTGCAGGGGGGTAAATCCCCTTTTTTCTTCTATTGATTGCTATTCCGAATCTAATTGCTCCTGAAACGCATATAAAAGCAATAATAATAGATGCAATAACAATAGTGTTACGAACCAGCAGGTGATATTCCCTCATAAAATCAATGATAGCTCTATCCATCATATACTCCTTTTTAAAGGGATTTTTATTTTTCCGGAAATTATTCTATCTACATTCAGCTTCAGGTGAAGAAATTCTCTTTACCTGATAAAGGCTGTTATATAGGAAATGAAGGAATAATTTCTTTATATTTTATAAGTATGGCATGCAGATTATTAATGTCAATATAAATTCTGTTTGAAAAGGAATTATTTTTTAACGAGAAACAGGGTCAGAGCATCGGGGTGAGCATCGGGGTCAGAGCCCTTTGAGGCTTTATATCGGGGGAAAGGGTCAGAGCCTCAATACGATTAATCTCCGGGTTTGAATTATAGCCTGGTATTTCCCGGAAAAATGGGTTCTATTCATCAGAATTGTTGTGAAATCATTATCCGAGGTCAGAACATATATGGCTCAGGTTATAGAAAGGGCAAAAAAATAGAAACCAGGGTCAGAGCCCTATGCAGCTAACCGTGTTTTCCCGGTTTCCCAGGCAGAATAAACCTTAATTCAGTGGGAACCGGCATATAGGGGTCAGAGCCCTATTATATCAGGATTATCACAGATAAACCTCTGCCATACCTTTAACTTCACTTACTATCATATCAATCAGTTCTTCAGGATTAAGCACTTCAACGCCTGCTCCCCATGAAAGAACCCATTTTTTTACCTCAAAAAGTGAATTAGTTTTAAAAGAAATTATTACAGAACCGTCATGGCACCCGGAAAGCTTCTGGCCCTGAAGCCATTCTCTCTCATAAATATAGGGAGCGTGAATAGGCGCAAATCTGATTTCAACATCATACTCAGCATCATCGGTCATAATTCCAAAGCTGGAACCTAAAAAGATGTCCAGAGAAAAATCTTCAGGAATTGAGTAAGTCCTCTCAAGTATCCGGGCAGATTCGATCCTGGACATGGCAAAGCGGACAACAGTGTCCCTTATGTGGCACCGTGCAATAAGATACCATTCTCCCCGGTAATTGACAATGTGATAGGGGTCCGCGATCCGTTTTATGCCTTCATCTGCCCCGGCTTTTTTGTGTATTATTTCTATTTCACTTTTCCGGATAAGGGCCTGAGATACAATTTCCCAAACATTGGGGTCAATGTGAGTATGGCTTTCGTTAAGAAAGGTGTATCCGGCTCCAATCCAGGTGGTATTAACTCTTATACTTTCCGGCAGATGGTCTCTTAGTCTTTCAAAAATAGAGGAGAGCCTTTCGTAAAGGGGGGTGTTTTCGTACTGTTTTAATGCTTTTTCGGTTATGCAGATGGCAAAAAAATCCGACTCCTTCATGTCAAGAGCGGGGAGAAAAAAATTCTGCTCTGAATAAAAATATCCCTTACGGGAGTTATCGTATTCAGCAGGCGCGCCAAGCATATCCCTCATATATTCAATATCCCGGAGAATAGTCCTGGTGCTTACCTCGTATTCCCTGGCCATTGAAGCAGCGTTGGGGAAAATCCCGGACCTGATTTTTTCATCAATAAAAAGAAGTCTGGCATGCTGCGGTTTATTTATTCCCATATAGTTATTGTACACTTATTAAGAGGGATCCGTCAAACACTTTTCGTAAGGTTTTGTACTTAATAAACGTGTAGGTCACTATCTGTCACAGGTATGGTGGTATAATATATGTAATGATGTTCCTTTATAAAGGAGGAATGGAATGGATAATTATTTGGAAACGTTTAAAGAAAGGCATCGGAAAATGGTGAGGATGCTGGACAAAAGTATTCTTATATCCATATTTGCATCCCTTTATCTTGTGCTGAAAGTATACAGGGGCGGTTTGATAATGCTTCCTCCGGTTCTGCTGGTTATATTGCTTTGCGGAATATATCTGAAAAAACTGTATAAAGCAGGACAAATCCGTTATTACATTAACAAAAACACTTTATTTGTTGTTTATATTGTTTCATTTACTCTGATTTTTTTTGTTGCCTGTATTGAGATGGAGGCTTATCCATTTCTGATTTTGTATGGTACAATGCTGGTATATTATGTTTATACCGGATTCAGGGAGGGGCTTGATACACTCGATGAAGATCCTGTTAAAGATTATCTTGAAAAGAGAAATATAAAAAATAATGAATAAATGTAAAAGGAGGATTCTATGACAAAACCATCTAAACAGATTGGAGCAATAGTTGATAAGTTTTACAGAAAGTACAGATGTGATGAAAACACTTCTTCAATTGCTATCAGAGATTACGAGATAGATCAGATAAGAAGTTTTCAGATCATAGTTGCACA
>CAYYKZ010000231.1:0-4826 GCA_964468455.1 uncultured Leptospirales bacterium
GAATATAGGCAGCAATGGATATTGCGAATATATTAATGTACATCCCTGCTGAAGATAAAAATGCAAGAATTGTTCCTGTGAAAATAAGTGCTGTTATTGCAATGTTATCAGATTTGAATCTGCCTGAAAAAATATGAGCCCTTTTAGATGCCGATGCTGAAATGATATGGAGAATAAAATATACAGCACCAACAATAACAGCAGTACTCTGTTTTTCAGGGATTGCAAGCATTGCAGCGATAACAATTGCCTGGGCCTGTAAAACAGGCTGAAGAAAATTTTTAGTAATATCAAAAATACCCTCAAAGCCCATACTTTTAACAATAAGTTTTCTTAACCCCGATTTTCCGAATGCTTTTTGTAAACTTTTGAATGTATGTTTAAATATTACTCCAATATTTATATCGCCGTCAATTCTGTTGTTAAGGTAGTCCGGGTAAGATGCCAGATTCCATAATCCTGCAATATACGGTACAATGGATAAAAGAAAAATCCATCTGTAATCTTTTGAAAGTATTACTATAGTACTTGATACAAGCACTGCAGCAGCGCTGCCGTACTTGGACCAGGATCTGGTGTAGCCGTAAACCATGGTCTTTTCCTTAAGCCGGTCGTTCTGCCTTAGCCAGTCAAAAATCATAGCCTTGTGTGTTCCTGTACGGAAAGCTTCCCCGATTGAGAAAAGAAAGACCGCCGCAAAAAGGGGTTCGTAGTAATTTGAAAAAGCGAAAATTATAAATGCCCCTATATAGCTTGAAAGGGACAGGAGCATACAGTTCTTTCTTCCATATATATCAGCAAGGGCTCCGCTTGGGATTTCCATGATATTAATACAGATATTTAAAAATGAAACAAGAATCCCTATCTGTAGATAGCTTAATCCTATGGATAAATAAAAGAGGATTAAAAAAGGTTCTGCAAAGTTGAGATTTTTTAAAAAGCCGTAAAGTGAAAACCGTGTAATCATCTGCATTTTATTTTTACCTTTTTATTCTAAAAGTAACTGTACGGCCTTATTATCAAATAATATTTTTTGCGGTCAAGCCGGTTTCAGTAATAATAATCTGAATATGAGTCAGAACTGTTTTTTTTAAATCACGTCTTTTTTGCTGGACGTATATTTTTTTATTACTTATAATCCGGCTTATCAGGGAATGCGGGAAATTCAATAATATATTTTCCCGCGTCTGCCGGAGTCAGTCACCGGCTGCATGAATGTTCTTTCCCGATCAATCCTTTTTCACGGTCCCGGTAAGGGCTGATTGTTTTATTTATACTGTTTTAGCATTAAGAAGGTATAAATATTCACAGTAATTTATTGATCCCCCTTTGGGGGAAGCCGGAATAAGTTTTTTCAGCATTCCAGGTTAATCGGCCGGGGGCGGGAGAATAAATCCGGGTAAAGATTATAATTTTTATTTGAAGGAGCTGATAATGCCTGTTGAAATACCCGGTTACGGAATACTTGACATAGTTCATCTGGTTTTTGATTATAACGGTACACTGGCAGATGGAGGAGTCCCTGTTAAGGGTGCTGCTGATTTAATAAACAGGCTTGCAAAGATATATAAAGTCCATGTAATAACAGCTGATACATTTGGAACAGTGGCGAAAGAACTTGAGGGTGTAAACTGTTCCGTATTTGTAATTCCCCGGGAAAACCAGAGCATGGCCAAACTTGATTATATAAACGACCTGGGAAAGGAGAAGTGTGCTGCAATAGGAAACGGCAATAATGACGGGCTGATGCTTAAAGAGGCAGCTTTGGGTATAGCCCTTATTGGAGACGAAGGGGCCTTTACTTCAACTGTTATGGCATCTGATATTATCTGCAGAAATATTTCCGATGCTGCGGGTCTTTTCCTTGATACAAAAAGATTAATAGCAACAATGAGGAGCTGATTTTATGAAAAGAGGATATCAATTTACAGTTTATCATTCAGGGCAGGGAGGTCATGGCGGAGTAAATAATGCAGGATCAGCGGGAATTTTTATAAAATGGATTATCCTTACTGCTGCAGTTATGGTAACTGCATATCTTTTTGACAGTATAAGTGTAGGGGTATTTTTCTCCGCTTTTTTTGCTGCAGCTGTAATAGGGATGCTCAATATGCTATTGCGTCCTATTCTGTTAGTACTTACTCTGCCGGTTAATGTAATGACCTTCGGCCTTTTTACATTTCTTATTAATGCACTTATGCTTAAAATAGCCTCCGGACTTATTTCCGGTTTTACTGTTACAGGTTTCTGGGGTACTGTTTTTGGAGCAATAGTAATAAGCATTGTAAACTGGATTCTGAATGTTTTTCTTGCAGCATTTATTCAAAGAGGGAATATGGAAACTTCCGAAAAGACCTCCGGTGAGATAGAATTAAAAAAACGGGGGGGCAGATGGGAATAGTTTACTTTTTATTTCTCAAAAACCGCTGTTTTTTCTTATAATCCCCTTGAATTTCCCCCGCCTGGTATGTACAATTATATTGGAAGAAAGTGTATGTAGCCTTTGTTTTGGCACTATTAATAAATAGTTCAGTTATTTTAATAGATTTAATGAATTCATTAAATCTATTATATTGATACACCAACGAAGATCACTTTTTTCTAAAATATTAAAAAACTTGATTGCCTTTTCAGGCCTTTGTGTGATATATTACGTCGTTTAAATGGTGGAATCCATGAAAAAATACGCAAAAAACAGACATTGTGTCGTATATCTTGCTATATTTTTTGTGATGTCTTTTGTTTTTTTGTTTTTTTTGTCCTGCTCCCCGGCAAAGCTTTCAGGTGCTGATGAAATATCTGAACTGATAACTTCCGGTAATGAAAACCTGATAATAATAGATTTACGGGATTTGAATGCATTCAGTAAAGGCCATATTGCAGGGGCAATAAATATACCTTATCGGGAAGATACCTTTCCGGCAAGGATTGCTTCAGTTTCTGACAAAAATAAAATATTGATTATATATTGCGGGCAAGGTGTAAAAACCGGTAAAGCAGAAAAGTTTATTAAAAAGTCCTCTTTTAAAAAGAAATATATACTTGAAGGAGGATTTAAGGTATGGAAAGAGAAGGGATTTCAGGTTGAGCAATAACCGGTATGACCGGTGCTAAAATATAGAGAAATACAGGAGGGTTTATGATAAGGTTGTTCCGGATTGGTTCAGCGCTGACTTTTTTTATGCTCTGGATGACCGTCATGCTCTTTTCACAAACTGCCGATCATTCAAAGTTTCCAGAGCTTCAGCGGCAATTTTCAAAGCCAGAGGATGTTACTAAAACCTGTCTGACCTGTCATAATCAGGCCGGGTTTGATGTTATGAAAACATCCCACTGGCTCTGGGCAAGAGAGACAGAAAAAATGCCCGGCAGGGAAGGTGAGAAGGTTTCCGTAGGGAAGATTAATGTAGTTAATAACTTCTGTGTGGCTGTGGATTCCAATGAGGCCAGGTGTACCAGCTGCCATATAGGTTACGGCTGGAAGGACAAAAATTTTGATTTCACTGACCAGACAAAAATTGACTGTCTTGTGTGTCATGAAAGTACAGGGACATATGTGAAGTTTCCTGCAGGTGCAGGTTACCCTGTAGCCCAAAGAAAACTTTTCCCCGGTAATGGGAAGTGGTATGATGTGCCTGAATATGACAAGGTTGCACAGAGTGTAAAACGCCCCGCACGTAATAACTGCGGTTCCTGCCATTTCTATGGCGGAGGCGGTAATGCAGTTAAGCATGGAGCTCTGGATAAATCACTGGCAAACCCGGATAAGGCTATTGATGTTCATATGGGCAAGGATGGCGGAAACATGGTATGCGTAGACTGCCACGTTGCAGAAAACCATGATATAAAGGGGCAGCTTTATTCTGTTTCAGTTGAAGACAGGGACCGCCTTTACTGTGAAAGGTGTCATACTGTGAAGCCGCACACCCAGAATGTTTTTGTGCAGGATTTTGAAGCAAAGGGGCATGATCTTTTTAAGGAGAAGCTTCACAACAGGGAAACACCTGAAGATACATTTATAAGCAGAATTCTTGATAAGCATATTGACCGTATCTCATGCCAGGCATGTCATATAAATCTTTACTCAACCAAATATAAAACTAAAATATGGTGGGACTGGTCAAAGGCTGGTGAAAAGAACGAGCAGGGCAAGCCCAAAGTTATTAAAGATGAAGATGGCGATTCCGTATATGACGGAAGAAAAGGGGAATTTAAACTTGGTAGAAACCTTGTTCCTGAATACCGCTGGTTTAACGGTACAGTGAGCCATATTCTTGTAGGCGACAAAATAGATCCGGAGAATGTTCCGGTTCAGATGAATACCATAGCCGGAGAATGCGGAGCAGAAGGGAGTAAAATATGGCCCTTTAAGATTATGCGCGGCAAGCAGCTTTACGATCCTGTTGAAAAGACCATGATAATACCAAAGCTTTTCGGACCAAAGGGTTCCGGAGCGTACTGGGCAGACTGGGACTGGGATAAAGCATCTGTGGCAGGCATGAAAACTGCAGGAGTAAAATACAGCGGGCAAAGAGAGTGGATAGAAACAGAAATGTACTGGCCATTAACTCACCTTATAAAGGAAAAGGAATTCTCTCTTGAATGTAACGACTGCCATTCCCGAAATGGAAGGCTGGCAGGGCTTGAAGCCTGCTGGATACCGGGCAGGGATAGAAGCCTTGTACTGGATATTCTGGGCATGATAATGCTTTTTGGATCAATTATCGGGGTATCAGTTCACGGTTTTATCCGCTTTAAAAATTCTGGTAAAAGCGAGGATCAGGAATGATAAAAAGAGTATATATGTATAAACGTTTCGAAAGGTT
>CAYYKZ010000232.1:0-4820 GCA_964468455.1 uncultured Leptospirales bacterium
ATTGACAACTACATCGGAATTCGCGGCTTCATCAGTATCCTGGGCAAAAACAATCCCCTGTGACGCTATAAAAAGAAGCAGTAGAATAATGAATACTCTTTTCATCGATTAGTCTCCCTGTTTATATAGTTTGAATTTTTGGATACCTTTAATAATAAAGCAGGGTAATAATGCAATGATTTTAGTTGTGGCAGTAATTTTCATGCCGCAAAAATTATAAATAATATTATATGCCGGAATAACTGTTATTATAACAGAGAAAATTAATTAATCTCCTGCCGGACTGTTGGCAATGTATTAAAGGATTAACACCCGGGTCTGCAGTTCACTGTTTTTTCAAAAATTCCTTGACTATAACATGAAACTGCAATATAAAACTCCGGAATTAAAATAAATAAAGTGACCCCGCCTTTTCATTATTCCGGAAAATCTTATTCTCAGAAAAACTGAAATAGGGGTACTTCTTTGTATTCACAGGAGGAAAAAAATGAAAAAAATAATTATTGTTTTAGTGTCTATAGCAGCAGCATGGTCAGTGCTTACTGCAGCTCCGGTTAAAAATCAGAATGCTGCAAACTGCATAAAAAGATTTTTTGAAACACACGGTACATACAATTTCGGGAAAAACAGAATAAGCAATGCTGTTGTGGGATGTAAGGACGGTGTACCAACAGTGAGTTACTGGGACAGTGTTAAACGTCAGAGATCGGGTGTGTTTGCATGGTACGGTTCATTTGGCGCAAAGGTTCGCAGTGCCTGTCCGGTAAATCCATGTAAGTAGACTTTGTAATCTTAAAAACAAATTTTTTTTGTTGAGAATACCTCAAATATCAGGTATAATAGACACGGTATTCGGGTTTATTATACCTGATATGTTAATTCGCCATTAAATCTTTCAATAATTTCAAGTAAATGTCCATGATTTGAATAGACCGGGAAAAATCCTTTGAAACTTGCAGGAGCAGTTAAGGTTCAGGTATTTGAATGACTTTGCCATTGATATTTAATTTGAACATATCAATTTAGAATATCCGGATAGATTTTGAAACCGTTATAAGCACATGAGCGGCAAATGGGCAGATTAATGACTGAAGGGATAAATAGATGATGGAAAAAAGTCAAAGAGTATCACCATTTGATATATTGAATATTCGCCTTTATATTGCTTTCAGTCTTTTTTTTAATTCACGATTTTATTATCCTGTATTTACTGTAATGTATCTTGATTACGGATTAACGATTGCTCAGTTTGCAATTCTGAATGCTGCCTGGGCAGCAACAATTGTTGCTGCTGAAGTTCCATCCGGCGCACTTGCTGATGTTTTTGGAAGAAAGAAGCTTCTGGTTTTTGCAGGTCTAGTAATGATTCTGGAGCTATCTTTGATTACTTTTGCCCCGAGGGAGAATCTGGATCTTCTTTTTATACTCTTTCTTTTTAATCGTATTTTAAGCGGTCTTGCTGAAGCTGCTGCAAGCGGCTCAGATGAAGCACTCGCCTACGATTCACTTAAAAAGGAGGGGCTTGAACATGAATGGGGGCGGGTTCTGGATGTTAAGATCCGCTTCCAGTCAATAGGTTTTATAGTTACCATGATAACCGGAGCAGCTATCTACGATCCGGTTCTTGTTCAGAGTTTTCTCAGTTTATTCGGTTATAATTCTGAAATTACCCAGGATATGACTCTTCGTGTGCCTTTATTTCTTACACTTTTCATGGGTGCTGCAACATTGTATTCTGCTATAAAAATGAAAGATCCGGAATCGGCAGATAATAATACTCATGAAGAGTTATCTGTTAAAAATGCATTTGTCATAACATTTAATGCCGGCTTATGGATTTTAAAATCCCCCTTTGCACTTGTAATCATTGCCACAGGCCTGGTTTTTGACGGGATAATAAGAATGGTGATCACCCTTTCGAGTCAGTACTACCGGATGATTGATCTGCCGGAAGCCTCTTACGGAATTATTGGTGCACTCATAGCTTTGATGGGTTTTGTTATACCACGTCTTTCATTGAGAATGACAAAGAGCAGATCCCCTTTTTTTAATTCTGCAGTTATGACTTTTATTACTATAACAGGTCTTGCAGGCATGTCATTATTCTTTCCGTATTCAGGTATTATTTTTGTATTTATACTATTCAGCGGAATGTATATGAACAGTTTCTTTATAAGTCATTATCTCAACAGAATAACAGACTCCAGACAGCGTGCAACGGTGCTCAGTTTTAAGGGGCTGTTTTATAATCTTTCATACGGTGCTTTGGGAATTGCCTATTCTCTTCTTATATCTCTATCAAGGGGGGAAGCAGAGGTTCTGAATCCGGGACTTAAACCGGATATGCTTGAAGACAGGATTTTTACAGATACATTTGTATGGTTCCCCGGTGTTTTTGCAGCAGCTGTAATTCTTCTTTTTTTATTTTCATTTATAATTCTGAAAAGATCCTCAAGTCTCCACATGGCTTTGAATAAAGATCTCAGTGAATAGTGCTGTTTAATTGTTGAAATTTAATGAAATATGCATTATAGTGTTTAATATTGAATCAGACAAAATGCGCTTTATTGAAGATTTAAAATGCCGGTTACAATATCATTGTCCACCGGTATAATTATATATAAACAGAATCTCAAAATTTTACAGGTTAATGACAGCAGCAGGGGGGAAAATGAACTGGACCGGGAAACTTGCCTCAATTTTTGTCAGAAACGGCAATCTTTCACTTATACTGGTAATAGCATTATTTGCATGGGGATTTATCTCATTTCTTGCCACACCTAAACAGTATAATCCTAAAATTACCGCGCCATCCTTTGAAATTATAATAGATTATCCGGGAGCTGACAGGAATGAGGTTGTGGAGGTGGTTACCAAGCCTCTGGAAAATATAGTGACTGATATTGCCGGCGTCGAGGATGTGTTCTCCTATTCAGTTAAAGGTGGAAGGGCTGTTTTAACTGTTAATTTCCACGTGGGGGAGGACCCGGATTCCGCAAAGATAATGCTTGACGACAGGATAAGAAGCCAAATGTACCGCATACCTGTTGGAGTTAATGATCCCTTAATCAGATCAATAGATCCTGATGATGTACCTGTGATGACAATTGCAGTAACTTCAAAAGATCATGATCCTGTGTTACTTCGCAAATTCGGTTTTAAACTCAGGGACAGACTCAGTACGGTAGAGGGAGCTTCTAATATAGGAGTAATCGGAGGGAGAAGAAAGGAACTGGCCATTGTGGTAAATCCCTTTAAACTTGAAAGAATCGGTATAGGGCTCATGGATATTCAGAATGCTCTTGCCAGGGACAATATCTACCTCCCCTCCGGGTACATAAAGAGTAAATCCGAATACATCCCCCTTGAAGCGTCGAGTCTGATTCAGAAGCCGTCAGATCTGGAAGGGAGTGTTGTTGTCACCGGCGACTACGGGCAGATCCTCCTTAAGGAGGTCGCGGATATAAGAGAGCGCACCGAGGAAGTGGAAGAGTACGTTCGCCATACAATAAAAAAAGATGGAGAGATTGAGGTAGCTGAGTCAGTAGTATTGCTCAGTATTGCCAAGATGAAAGGACGAAATATTGCAGATGTGACCGGGCGGATAAGGAATGAACTGAAGCATCTGGAAACGGGATTTATTCCTGAAGGCATAAGCACTAATATAATCGTAAATGAGGGGAGGGTAGCTGCTGATGATATCGGAGGCCTTGTGACCAATCTCTTCACAGCCGTACTGATAGTTGTCGTAATACTTTTCCTTTTTCTTAACAGGAGAGCGGCCTTTCTCGTGGCAGTGTCTATCCCTCTGACACTGGCCTGTGTTTTTATTATTGGACTCTTTGCAGGGCAGAATATAAACAGGATTACCCTCTTTGCCCTAATACTGTCTTTGGGGCTTCTCGTTGACAGTGCCACTGTTGTAATAGAGAATATTGTCAGAAATCTTAAAGATCTGGATGATGAGCAAAGCCGGGTCGATTCTATTATCTCATCTGTAAATGAAGTGGGGCCGGGACTCTTTATGTCTACTGTTACAACGGTTCTTGCCTTTTTTCCCATGGCATTTGTTACAGGGATGATGGGACCCTATATGGGGCCCATACCTTTTTTTGTACCTGCAGCTATAATTGTTTCACTGCTTCTTTCGCTGTCAATTAATCCCTGGATGGCTTCTGTGATTCTTAAATCAGAAAGCAGTGACGTGAAAAAAGGAAAGATGAAAAAAAACAGGTACACTAAAGCGTTGAGTGATGCAGGCGGGGTTGTATTTGATTTTTATAGAAACTTTCTGCATTCATTATTGACTCAGCGGAAAAAAAGGAAGATGACTCTTCTCATAATTCTTGCGCTGGTTATCCTTTCCCTCCTTCTCCCTGCTGTAAAGCTTGTAAAGTTCAGGATGCTCCCCAAGGCAGACAGGGAACAGTTTTTTCTCTACATCGACATGCCTGCGGGCACCCCCCTGGAGGAGACTCTGGATGTAGCATCAAAGTGTGAGGAATATCTATTTGAGAATGAAAATATTAAAATGATTCAGAGCTATGTGGGCACACCCCCTGTGCTTGATTTTAACGGGCTTTTCAGAAATGTTTCCGCAAGAACCGGGAGTCACCAGGCCACTCTGCGTGTGGGCCTCTCTGAACCGGATGACAGAGCAGTGAAGTCAGAGGAGATTGTGGAAAATATCCGTCCCGGATTAATAAAGGCATCCGGGATGATGTCCCGGAGAAATATTAAATTGAAACTTGTAGAAGACCCTCCAGGGCCGCCTGTTCAGTCCACCTTTCTGGTGCGTGTCAGTGGGTATGATGAGAAAT
>CAYYKZ010000233.1:0-4818 GCA_964468455.1 uncultured Leptospirales bacterium
TGGGATTAAATATAATGAGGTACAGGGCAGATCTGATAAAGGGGAAATTCTCTGCTGGTAATCATGAAGATGGCGGATTTATTGTTTCGATTATTGTTATACTTTAATTACGGGAATCTTTTTCTTTCAGTATTGAGATAAACAGATTCATATATAACAGGAGTTCCGTAATATTATTATTCCGAAATGATGGATCTTAATACAGCTGCTTTAAAATTTATATAAAAGTTGAATAACAGATAAAGCAGATAAGAGCATTTAATGAACAGTCGTATTTTTATGGAGCGAAAATGAAGATTGTACTTGTTGATGATCATCCGGTTGTACGCAAGGGATTAAAAAGCATTCTGGAAGAAGATGCCGGATTTACAGTATGCGGCGAAGCTGAAGATAGCGACAGGGCCATACGGATAATAAGCGATACCGAACCTGACCTGGTAATAGTTGATGTTGAACTTAAGGGCGGAACTGACGGTATAGAGCTTGTTTCGGCTATTAAAAGCAGATTCCCTAAAACTGTTATTCTGGTAATGTCTATGGATGACGGCACTCTATATGCTGAAAAATCTATCAAGGCCGGGGCAAAGGGGTATATTGCCAAGGGTGAAGCGGCTGAAAATATTTTATCTGCGATTGAAACAGTTATTAATAATCAGCTTTACTTAAGTGCTTCACTATCAAATAAAATTGCCACAAAAAATATATATCGAAAAACCGGTGATGATGATTTAACAATCCAGTCACTTAGAAGCAGAGAACTGGAGATTTTTCAGCTTATAGGGCAGGGGTATAGAAGAAACGAAATTGCTAAAAAGCTTAATCTTAATATAAATACAATAGAGAGTCACAGAAGAAAGATAAGGGAAAAAACCGGGATTGCGACTTCAGCAGAGCTTGCAAAAGCTGCGGTTCAATGGGTGATAAAAGAAAACAGGTAGTCTTTGATTAGATAATTATTGTATCAGGAAATATATTAAGTATTACTTACTGATTTCAATTATAAATTCTGCTCCTTCCGATTCCTGAAAGTTTATTGTGCCTCCAATAATTTCAAGAAGCATATTTATTAAATACATTCCGAAACCTTTTGAATTATCAATTGCAAAATTTTCCGGCAGGCCAATACCATTATCCCTGTATATTATTTTTATTGTATCTTCATCTTCTTCAGCAGAGAGAGAAATTAAGCCTTCATTAATTCCGGAGAATGCATATTTAAGTGAATTAACTGTTAGTTCATTAATAATTATTCCCAGAGTGGAGAGGATTTTAGATTTAATATTAAGGCCGGGAATTTTTACTTCTGTTTTAACAGGTCCACCTGTATTATATATTTTTATAATTTCATTTATCAGTTCCGAAAAAAACTGTTCAGCTTCCGATTCCGTTATATTAATAGATCTGTATAGTTTATCATAAAGGATCATCATTCCTTTTACTCGGGCTGCTGCTTCATTGATAATTCTTTTACTTACAGGGTCATGCTGCTCCTCAGCCTGGAGATATAAAAGGGCATGAAGTGTATTCATATTATTTTTGACTCGATGGTGTGTTTCCCGTAAAAGGAGTTCCTTTTCTTTTAAAAGAGATTCAATAGTTTCTTCGGCTTTTGTCCTGTATGTAATGTCGTGGATAATTGAATGCAGTACTGTTTTACCTTTAACTTCAAGTCCGCAACTGTATATTTCCACATCTTTTACAGTGCCATCGGCAATACGATGTTTAAATTTGAACTGTATTCTTTTCAGGTTTATGGCTTTTTCTATTTCTTTATTTACCTCCTCCAGAGGGAGAGTGTTTATCTGAGAAATATTCATCCTTTTAAGTTCTTCAACCGGCCATCCGTAAAATTTTGCAGCTGCTTTGTTGGCGTCAATTATATATCCTGTTTGAGGATCTATCATCAGTTTCACCGCCACATGGTCATTGAAAATACTGCGGTAAAGTTCCTCACTCTCATGAAGGGCAGTGCTATCCTTTACGTGCTGAACCTGTACTGCCAGTGTTTCAGCAATACTGTTTACCAGATTCTGCTCTTCAGGGATTATAAATGGTTCTTCCTCAGTATAGTAAACAGAAATACGCCCTATGGACTCATTAGAAAGTTTAATTTCAGATTCAATTTTATTTCCAAGAGAGCTTTTGTAATTTTTACCGGCAAAAATTTTCCCTTCAAGCTCAATATAGGGAACGGTAATTTCAGGGAACTGGAAAGCGCGGGGAATATAATTGATAATATTTTCACAGAATTTTTCAATGGATAAACCTCTATTCATGTCCCTGCTTATACTGAAGAGGCATGATATTTCTTTAATCCGTTCTTTAAGGCTATGAATAAGATTTTCATTGTTATTTTTTTCAATTAACAGGGTTTTCTCTTTTCCCATTAGTTCTTCATTGGATGAAATAATCTCTTCATTTGCTGCTTCAAGTTCCTCCATTGCTGCTATAAGTTCCTCGTTAGTGGCTTCCTGTTCTTCAATTACTGCAGCAAGCTCTTCAGTTTTCAATTTCAGAGTTTTTTCTGACCTTTTATTTTCAGTAATATCAAGGGCTGTAAAGGTGACACCCTTCTTCAAATTTTCAATACCCAGCTGTGTAGAACGCAGGAGAACATCAATAATTTCACCATTTTTTTTCATCCACTGTGTCTCAACAGTTCCGGTTCCATTGTCCCGTATCTGTCTGTATTTTTCTTCACCTACATATTTATATTCCTTGTCAGATGGATAAAGAATTCTTGCACTCTGCCCCAGAAGTTCATCCCTTGAATATCCTGTTAATTCACATATTTTTTCATTAACCTGTACAAGAACTCTATCAATGACTACTCCTATTCCTGTAGGGGCAGCCCTGAAAATACTTTTTATGTAAGCCTCACCTTCGCGTAATATTTCCTCAGTTCTCTGCTGTTCAGTTATTTTTCTTGCAAGCTGAATAGTCCGGAAACTCATAGTTGATATTATATCTGTAAGGCCTGCAATAAAAGACATAGCGGTCTCTACCTGCTTTTTACTGAATCTGGGTACTTTGTCCAATGCTGTAAGGTATTCTTTTTCAGCAAAGTTAAAACGTCGTGCCTGTTCAATAAAAAACTTTCTGTCAGGTATTTCATCTTCAAAGAAAAACTGGCCGAAAAAAATATTCCCCATATGCTTACCGTATATCTCTATTGGAGTAACCATGTCCCATAAATTATTTTTGCATTTATAAAGTTTAAATTCCCCTGCCTTAACGCCTTTGGATAGCTCAGTGTCGCTTTCAACGCAGTTCTTTAATGTCTCAGGATGACATCTGTGAAACTTGGTGCATATATCCTGCCATCCTACAGCCACGAGAATATTCCCGGAAAGATCAAGTACAGCGCTAAGTATTCCTGTCAGTTCATAAAATTTCCCCATCATTGCCTGGATCTGAGGAATATCTAAAATATCTGTAAGGCTTAATGAACTGATATCGCTATCAGGATCAAGAATAGCTTTTAGTCTTTTTCTTACACCTGTTTCACTAATCTGAAGAGCAGTAGTTGTTGTTTCCAGTTCCTTTTCATGCTGTTTAACCCTTTTCTTCTCATCAAACAATCTGAAGGCCATTTTTATTGAAGCAATCAGGACTGTTTCACCTGAATTTTTAACTATGTATCCGTATGAGGTAATGCCTTCGGTTTTTTCAACAATTTCAGGTTCTGTATGTGATGAAAGAAAAACAAGTGGCAGGTCATAATTTTTAAGAATTTGCACAGCAGCTTCAGTGCCGTCAATTCCTGTACCCAGGTCAATGTCCATAAGAACAAGATTAATCATGGGGTTTTGCTTTACAGCATCTATTGCCTTTTCGCCGTTATGTGATATTATTACGTTGTAACCGTTTTTTTCAAGGATTTTCCTGGCAAGCATTGCATTAATTGCTTCGTCTTCAACAAGGAGAATAGTCTGTAAATTGTCTTCCATAATTTTACCTGCTGTTCCCGTATTAATTCTCAGGAACCAGAGGGAGTATAATTTCACAGTTTACCTTTGTTACAGGCTCCCTGTTGATATCCGACATATCTTTAATATTTGATAGAGTAACCTTTCCGCCATGTTTTTCCACTACATAGCGCACCATGGTCAGTCCGCAGCCGAAATCTATAGAGGGGTACTTGTCATAAACAAGTTTAGTCAGTCTGAAAAACGGCTCAAAAACCATGTTCTCATATTCAATAGATATTCCCTGGGTTCCCTGCTCATTTTTAGGAGGTTCGTTAAGTATATTTATTACAAAGTTTTTACCCGATATGCCTGTTAAGACATAAATTTTTGTTCCGGGAATTGAGAATTTGCAGGCATTTATGAGGAGTTCTTCAAAAATTTTTGAAAAATAATCCATGTTAAGATTTAATGATAGTGATTCAAATCCCGGTTTAGAATCACTTATGGAACAGTGATGATTGTTAATAGAAAAAATTTCTGAATGTTTTTCTATAGAATTTTTCATAGTGTTGTAAAAAGAAACACCGTCAATAGGTGTTAGTTCAGGATCATTAATCATAATTTTATGAATTACAGCAAATGTATCCAGTGCCTTCTGGGCGAGCCGGTTGTTATCTTTTACCAGGTCAAAGAGTTCGCCGTTTATCAGGTAATTATCTCCCTCTTTTTGGGCAGATGATTCCACAATATTCAAAAGTGACACCAGTGCGCCGAATCCTCCACCCTGGTTGAAAGCGGTGTGAAAACTTGTAAAGAGTGTGTTGTCAAATCCTCTGTCATTCTTAAACTTGGCAGTGTCAGCGAACCTGTACCAGTCCAGCTGTGATTCAAGGCGCACTGTTTTTTC
>CAYYKZ010000234.1:0-4806 GCA_964468455.1 uncultured Leptospirales bacterium
AGGTAATTTTGGTATAGATAAGGATGGAACTCTGGTAAATCCGGGCAACGGACTTAAGGTACAGGGATGGATGGCAGTTCCGGATGTAAATGGAGAAAAAGTGGTAAGATCATCAGGCACTCCGGAAGATCTCATTATACCGGTTTACGGTAAAATTGATGCCAAAGAAACTACAAATGTAAGATATAAGTGTAATCTTGATTCAAGAAGCAGTATTGTTCCTCCTAATGCAACTGACAGGATGAGAGCCTCAGCAGCGATAACAACAAATATTGATGTTTATGATAATCTCGGTGACGCTCACAGATTAACAATGACTTTCTGGAAAACAGGATTTAACCAGTGGACAGCTTCAGCAGGTGTGTCGGGTTCGTCAACACCGGTAACCCTTGATGTGCCTGCAGGCGGCGGCCAGGATAATCAGCCCAATCCGTCAAGCAGAATGAATCTCCGGTTCTCACCGGATGGTAAACTTCTGGCAGTTGCTGATGATTCAAGTTCAGATGAAATGAATCAGGGTAATCTGATTGTTAATGCCAATTACAGGGTGGAAGGTGACCCGAATATCCGTACAATAAATCTTAATCTAGGTCAGGCAGGTGTTCTTTCTGGTATAACCCAGTTCTCATCAACATCAACAACCAAGGCTGTTGAGCAGGATGGATACGCCATGGGGTATATGGAGTCCTTCAGTATTGATAATTCCGGATTAATAACCGGTGTATATACAAATGGAACAAAGCAGGCAGTAGGGCAGATGGCCACAGCTGTATTCACTAATCCACAGGGACTTGTAGCAAATGGTGAAAATCTTTTTGAGGTTTCCAATAACTCGGGACTTGCAAATATAGGTCCTGCAGCTGAAGCGGGAAGGGGTAAAATAGTTGCCGGAACTCTTGAAATGTCCAATGTTGACTTATCAGATCAGTTTACTGACATGATTATTACACAGAGGGGTTTTCAGGCCAACTCTAAAACTATAACAACCTCTGATCAGATGCTTCAGGAACTTCTGCAGCTGAAAAGATAGCATAAAAAATAAGCAGATTATATAGAGTCAGAGAGCCGGTTTAATGCCGGCTTTCTGCGTATATATGGGGAATCTTTTTTTTTCTTGACTGTTTTTTTATATATTTTCTATATGAATAATAATATTTGACAGTTTTCATTCCTTTGCTATTATTTAGAAAAATGCGGTAATATGTTCATCGCTGAATGTTGCGAAAGCATAGAAAGCAGCATTATTCCTCTAAAAAATATCGTTTGGAATAATTACTTAATAATTGATCAAATAGCAGTATAAACTTTTTTTGAGTTGATTGTATAATAAAAAGATTATAAGTTTTTATTGATTCAGGCGTTTTTTAAAGTATTAGCCAATTATCTAAATTCCACAGGAGTATTCCATGTCCAAAGAGAAAATTTTCTGTTCAAATTGTCAGCAGTGTATTGTTATAAGGCAGTATGAATCTGAACCTGACAGATACGTTTTGAGAGTAAAATGTCTGAAAAAACAGTGGTCTAAAAGATCCGGTGAGGAAAAATTATATAAATATTTTACCGTAGCCAGAAGAATAATGGATGATTGTGAATATTATGAGGAAGCAGGTGAACTCTTCCCTTATATTAAAAATCTGAGAAAAGAACTTCCAATTAAAGACGAGATTTATTCCACCAAGGAAATATAAAGTGTTTAATACCTTCAGGGGGGGGATTCATCCCCCTCAGAGAAAATCCCTTACAGCAGAGAGACCTTTAGAAAATTTTTCCGTGCCCCAGGTATGCTACATACCAATGCAGCAGCATATAGGTGTGCCGGCTAAACCTGTTGTACAAAAAGGAGATTTTGTCCGTGAAGGTCAGCTTATTGGTGAAGCCGCAGGTTTTGTAAGTGCCAATGTTCATGCCTCAATTCCCGGTAAAGTCGTAGATATCATTGAATCTTTAACAGTTTACAGCAGGCAGACAACAGTTGTAATTGAAGCAGAAGGTTCTTTTGAACAGACCGGTCTGCTTTCTGATCCTGTAGACTGGATGAATGCAGACGGAAGTATTCTTCTCGGCAAGGTACGTGAAGCCGGTATTGTAGGTTTAGGAGGCGCAGCATTTCCTGCCAGCATTAAGCTTTCACCTCCACCTGAAATGAAGGTTAATACTCTCATAGTGAATGGTTCAGAATGTGAGCCTTACCTTACTGTTGATGATATGCTCATGCGTACCTGGCCGGATGAAATCATCGAAGGTACTGCAATTGCTTTGAAAATTCTGGGTATTAAAAAAGGAATTATAGGTGTTGAAGATAATAAAAAAGAAGCAATTAAAGCGCTTATTAAAAGTATAAAAAATGAGTCTTATGGGATGGATATTTCTGTAAGAACCTTAAAAACTAAGTATCCGCAAGGTGCTGAGAAGCAGTTAATCTATAGTATTCTTAAAAAAGTTGTTCCTTCAAGGGGTTTACCCATGGATGTGGGTGTTGCAGTGCAGAATGTAGGAACAATATATGCCATTCGGGAAGCTGTGGTTTTTGACAAACCTCTAATTGAGCGGTTTATAACAGTTTCAGGTAAAATCATCAAAAAACCTGGTAATTATAAAGTAAGGCTTGGTACAAAACTGTCTGACATAGTCGAGGAGTGCGGCGGTTTAACCGGTACACCTGCCAGGGTAGTGATTGGCGGTCCCATGTGCGGTCTTGCTGTACATACAATGGATATTCCGATTGTTAAGGGGACCTCAGGCGTGCTCTTTATGTCTGAAGATGAAGTTTCTATTGGTGATTTTGAACCCTGTATAAGGTGCGGCAGGTGTGTTAAGGCATGTCCTGTGGGTCTTTTGCCCTGTGATATAGCAGCTGCTGTTGAAAAGGACAGATTTGATATTGCCGGCAGGCTTCATGTTAATACCTGTATTATGTGCAGCAGCTGCTCCTATGTATGCCCATCCAAAAGGCCGCTTAGCCATTTTGTAAAAATTGCCCAGGAAAAACTGGCTCAGCAAAAATAAAATTGATTGGAGTATTTATGACTGAGAGTAAAGGCCAGTCAGCTTTGCCTGTAATTTCATCCGCACCTCATATTAAAGAGGCGGATGGTGTCAATAAAATCATGTGGACAGTAATTATTGCGCTTATGCCGAACACTGTCTATTCAGTTTATATCTTTGGAACAAATGCAGCGGTTATATTAACCGTATCTGTAATTTCTGCGATTTTGTCAGAATATGTTTTTCAGAAATCAATGAAAAGGCCTGTCCGAGTTATGGATGGTTCAGCTGTTATCACCGGTCTGCTTGTTGCTATGAATGTGCCGCCTCATGCACCTGCCTGGATGGTTGTAATTGGTTCTGCATTTGCCATTGTTATTGTGAAACAGCTGTTTGGCGGAATTGGTTTTAATATATTTAACCCGGCCCTCGCAGGACGGGCATTTCTGATGGCATCATGGCCTGTTTATATGACTACTAGCTGGCATAGATTCCCCACCGGAAATATAATAGCAGAAAGACTCACCAGCCGGGGGTCAATCCCTCAGGAGGTTTTTGATGTTATTACACAGGCTACCCCTCTTACTGCTTTAAAGGAGAGCAGCAGGCTTACTCAGGAGTATAATATTTCAATTGATAATTTATTTGATTACCTGATAAACAGTAATATACTTGAATCTCTTTTTATTGGAAATATTGGCGGCTGTATAGGGGAAACATCAGCTTTGCTGATTCTTCTTGGCGGTCTTTTTCTCATGTGGCGTAAAGTAATTACCTGGCACATCCCTGTATCATTTATTGGTACAGTTGCAGTAGTATCATATTTTTATTATTATTTTATAGGTTTTTCATACCCTGAATTTGTGGTTCTGGTTCATATTCTATCCGGAGGGGTTTTTCTGGGGGCTTTTTTCATGGCAACAGATATGGTTACTTCACCGGTTTCTGTAAGAGGTATGGTGCTTTTCGGCATAGGATGCGGCCTGCTTACTTTTACAATCAGGGTTCTTGGCGGATATCCGGAAGGGGTTTCCTATTCAATTCTGCTTATGAATGCAACAGTACCCCTTATTGACAGGTTTACAAAGCCTGAAGCATTTGGTGTAAGAAAAGAGAGATTATAGGAATTTTTTGATATGAATAATATTTTCAAACCGGCACTTGTTCTGGCAGCTGTTGCTTTCTGTTCCTCTCTTTTACTTGCATATATGAGAGATATCACTTATCCGGTGATAAGGCAGCAGGAGAAGGAAAAGGAGAAGATAGCTTTAATGATGGTGCTGCCCGGTTATGAGATAGGGGAGCCTCAGATTGTTAAACTTGACAATGGAGAGGAATTTAAATTCTGGACCGGAGAAAAAAAACAGGATGATGAGATCTTAAGGGGATATGCCTTTCTTTCGGTTAATTACGGATATAGTGGTGATATTAAATCCATGATTGGAGTGGATGAAAATAATATAGTTCTTGGAATATCAATTGTTCAGCAGTCAGAAACGCCGGGTCTTGGTGACAGGGTTAATGAAAAGGCCACCAGTGAAACAATCTGGGGTGTTGTTTTAGGTAAATCCTATGGCGGAGAAGGGGTTACTGAACCATGGTTTCAGGATCAGTTTAAAGGGATTGACCTGAATAAAAAAATTAAAATTGTAAAGCAGGGTGCCTGGACCATCGATATGCAGGAGGGCCTTTTAAGCCAGAATGCAGTTTCTGCAATAACCGGTGCTACCATAACGACCAAGGCTATAACAGGAAGTTTAAAAGAGGGACTTATAAAACTTAGAAAGGCTAAAATACTCATTGAGTCAGGAGAGAATAGTA
>CAYYKZ010000235.1:0-4670 GCA_964468455.1 uncultured Leptospirales bacterium
GTTGTTTCATAATCCATTGTAAGAAGCTCAAATGTCCTGATTTGCCTTAAAGCTGTAAATGTCTGAGTTGACATGTCGCAGGCCATATTGGGATCACAGCTGTGCAGCACCTTCCCCATAAAAAAAGGGTCATGCAGATACACACCTGATTCATACTGCAGGCTGAAGAGAGTCTGCTCGTTAAGAAACCATCCCACAAATTTAAAAACGATGTCTCCCGGCTGAAATGAGGTTAGGGAAATAATCCCGTCTCCATAGTCACTGCTGTGAACTATCTGAAAATATTTACGTAAAGGTTCATAAAGGAACCTGGGCAGCTCTTCAGGATAAAACCTCTCCTCCTGAGAGCAGCTTTGAATGTAGGATGTATCGATCATCGGCACACCTTCCTGTATAATTTATAGGGCGGTACTCAAAGGACCGCCTGGCAAAACAATGCCATATTGTACTGAGGCAATCATTTATTACGTACTGAAAAGTCAATATATATATATTTAAAAAAATAAATTATTACAATAATTCAGAGCTGATTTCTTATTATTTTTTTAAATATAATCTCCCCATATCAAGCTGCGGCATGTGCACTGTGTATTGGGAAAGACATAATTTCACTGCAAAACAAACCCTGAATAATTATAAAAAAATATTATTAAACCGGAATTATTAATGATTTTTTTTAAAATATGATAAAAAGTAATTTACAAATAAAATCTATTATTAAGAATTATTCTTAATAATATGAATAAATCAGGAGTGAAGAATGACCAAATCATTAAAAGGTACAAAAACAGAACAGAATCTATTAAAAGCCTTTGCAGGTGAAAGCCAGGCAAGAAACAGATATGAATTTTTTGCAAGTGTAGCAAAAAAAGAAGGCCTTGAGCAGATAGCAGGCATATTCATGGAAACTGCAGGCCAGGAAAAGGAACATGCAAAAAGATTTTTCAAATTCCTTGAAGGTGGGGATGTCGAAATTCAGGCAGCCTACCCTGCAGGTAAAATAGGTAATACTGCAGAAAATCTTAAAGCAGCCGCAATGGGAGAAAACGAGGAGTGGTCAATGCTTTATCCTGAATTTGCAAAAACTGCAGAGGAGGAAGGATTCAGCGATGTGGCTACAGCTTTTAAAATGATAGCAACTGTAGAATCTGAACACGAAGCCAGATACCTTAAACTTCTTGAAAACCTTGAAAAGGGTGTTGTTTTTGAGAAAGATGGAGAAGTTTACTGGATGTGCAGAAACTGCGGTTATATTCACAAAGGTAAAAAAGCTCCACAACAATGCCCTGCCTGTGTACATCCTCAGGCATTTTTTGAAATAAAAAAGAATAACTATTAATAATTAGTCATCTTCTGCAATGTAAACACCCCGGTTTTTAAAACAAACGGGGTGTTTACAAATTACCCGGAAATTACGTCTTCTACTTTTTTATACTCAAATATGACCTGATAATATTAATTTGTTTGATTTAATTTAACTTATTGATAAAATAGTATAAACTTGAGTGTTAATTCCTAAGCTATTATCTGAATAAATTGATCTCCTCGGCTGATAAGGGCAGAGGTATTGAAAACTCCAGTATTGAAAATAATTCCGCAATCCTCCCCCTAGCCGGGACAGGATGAGAATAACGGAATTATTCATTGAGATTATTGTGATTCAGCAGTAATACCGATTTGAAGTCGAAAAACTATTATAATACGGGCAAGGGCAGATGTTTCCAATTCAAATCATAGAAAATGAAAAAGACCTGAGAGCGTATTACAATTACCTGCTTGATAACAATATAAGCCTAATCGCCCTTGATATGGAAGGGGATCAGGGATCTGTAAAATATCACTATTCAATTTCTATAATTCAGTGCTTTGACGGCACAAAAACTGCAATAATTGATGTAAAACAGATTGGTGCCATTCCCCTCCTTGAAGATTTCCTCACATGTGAAAAATTTACAAAAATTATGTTTTCATGCAGAAATGACCTGTTTATGACTCAAAATGTTCTGGGTTACTCAATATATCCCATAAGAGACATTGCAGTTGCCCAGAAACTTCTGGGTCTAAAGGAAAATATTTCTGATTATATCGGTATTGACAGAGATAAGAAAGATTTATACCAGCGGGCAAACTGGCTTAAACGTCCGCTTAGCAAAGACCTTCTTGAATACGCAGCAAATGACGTGACAGGACTACTCACTCTGGAAAAGGAATTTTCAGAAAAACTGAAGAATCAAGGTCTTTATGATGAATATATTAAAATCTGCTCAGGACTTACAAAACGGGACTACAGAGTAAATCAGCTTGAACAGTATAAAAATAAATTCCCCGGATATAAAAAACTGAGCAAAAATGAAAAAGAGATGGCAAAAATAATCTGGATATTCAGGGAATTATTCGGTGAATTCTTCAACTGTCCTTCAGGTTATATTTTTTCCAAAAAAGTAATGATAGATATAATAAGGGGGGATGGGGATCTCTCTGAAAAACTCAAAAATGAAATCAACAGGAGAAGAGGATCACGGAAAAAAATTGATGATGCAACTATAAACAAAATCTTTAATAAAGCCAAAGCAAAAGCTTCAAAAATAAAGTAGTTTTCTTTAATGCACTTCCATACCTACAATGCAGATATCATCATCAGGCGGATTATTTTCAGCAAAAAGAATAAGAGCTTCATAAAGCCTGTTAAGAAGTTTTTCAATCTCAAGACCTGCAATTTCAGGAAGAATACGGTCTAACATAAAATCCTCAAACTGCACATTACCGTTATTAGTTGCTTCAGTTAATCCGTCAGTATAAAAAATAATTTTATCACCTTTGCAAACACTAATTTCTTTTTCTTCTATAACAATATCCTTTGTAATACCCATTATTGTACCGCTGCTTTTAACAGGGATCACCTCTCCATTCCGTAAAAGAAGGGGATAGCAGTGTCCGCATCTGGAATAGGTCAAGGTTCCTGCGGATGAATTATATATCCCGTAAAAAGCAGTAAGAAAATTATCTCCGGTTAAACCTACAAGCCCGTTATTGACAAACTGAAGAAAGCCTGAGGGCGATTCTCTCTTTACACCTGCACTTGTTGACAATGTTTTTACCATGCTGGTGATCAATGCAGCAGGAACCCCATGTCCTGAAACATCACTTATGAATATGCCTATTTTGTTTTTTTCGTGAAAAGTTATAAAATCAAAAAGATCACCGCCAACCTGTACAACAGGCCTGTATATAGAATAAAAAGAAGCGCCCTGAAAAACGGGCATGTCAGAAGGAATAAGGTTATCCTGAATTGTCCGGGCAATATCCAGCTCATTTTCAATAAGTCGTTTATTATTTTCAAGTTCCTCTATCTTGGTTTTAAGCGCACGATCTTTCAAATCAAGCGCCTGCACCATAGAATTAAAAGACCTGGAAAAGTCTCCCATAAAATCAATACGCTGACTGTAATCACCCTCAGCTATCTGGCCAGCCTGCCAGGTTAAATTAAGAAGTCTTGAATGAAGCTCTTTAAATGGGGATCCCAGCAGGTTCCACCTTTGGATAGATATTTCATTAAGTTCACCCTTGGATAGGGGCTGTACAAACTGATGGATTTCCGATATTGAAGAGATAAGCCTGTTTATATTATTACATAATTCTTTTTCACTTTCACCTGTAAGACCTTCCGTTGGAACATGATCCGGAATTTCACCAAGAAGTAATATCTTGAGCTTTTCATTTACTATATCAATCAGTTTCATCTGACGCTTTCACTTCAAATCTGCATATTCTTTCACCTGTTGCCCAGCAGTCAACTTCTCTGGCATTAAAATTTCTGCCGGAATAAAAACTCATAAGTCCGGCAAGAAAGCCTTCGTCATATACACAGACAGTTTCCTCTGTTACAGGAAGTCCTGAACAGTCCAGATCCTCTGCCATAGTTACAACAAACCGCATCCCCTCCTGGTCCTGTTTTTCAACCCTGAAAATGGCAATTTTATTTTCTTTTAATTCCCGCTGAAGAGTAGAAATAAAATCATTAAAATCAATATCTTTACCTATTCTCGATTCACAAAACCTGAAACCTGCGATTTTTCCCGCATTATATAAAATTTCATCTGCCTTTTCAGCTCCGAAACTGTTTTCCAGCGATGCGCGAAGAGTGTACTGCATTAACCTGTATATCCATACAGGCACATCTGGACCAAGATTGGGTCTTCCGGTATGAATATCACCTATATTCTTTTCTGAAAGAAACTTCATTCCCGATTTATCTTCATTCATGATCTTTCTCTAAAGGATTTCTGATCCTTTCCTGAACCAGCTTTATCAGATTAACATAATTTTTCTGAGCCAGAATGTAATTCTTTACCAGATCATTATTCTCTATTTCCGTTCTTAGAAGTTCAGCTTCTGCACCGCCGGTTACTCTACCCTCATCATCTCCTGAACTGATAGCTTCATTGAGCTCCCTGCCCAGCGAAATAAGCTTTGAAAGAAGCTGCTGTGCCTTCGCATCCTGCTGCATCTTATTAATACTTTCATAGTATTCAAGGGCTATGTCACTCTTCTCCATCATCTGAGACAGCTCCCTTGCCTTTTCAATTATCATCTCAATATTATCCATTTTTTTACCAGAGTACATCCATTGGATTAATTAATTTACCATTATGCCATAAAGTAAAATGAAG
>CAYYKZ010000236.1:0-4651 GCA_964468455.1 uncultured Leptospirales bacterium
CAAAGTATCACTTTACAGCTGAAGAGAGGATGATGGAAAAACACAACTATCCCTATTTTAAGGATCACAAACTTGAACATGAAAAGCTCACTGAACAGGTCGAAGATTACCTGGAGCAGTATTCAAGCGGCAAAAGCAGTCTCGATGAAGAGGTTTTTGAATTCCTTAAAAAATGGCTCTTTGACCACATACTGGTAACTGATAAAAATATGGGTGAGTATCTTTATAAAAGAGGTTTGAGGTAGTAATATTTTACCCCTCACCTTTATTATTACTCCCCTGCCCGGCTATTTTATTAACAATTTTTACAGCAAAGGGAGGCGCCTCATATGTTGACGGCAGATATTCAGCGGGTATAGTTACCGCACTGCCGTCCCTTGCAGCAGCATAATGTGGAGAAAGAATCTCTATACCTGACTCATTACATTTATCCTGGATATTCTGATGAAGTTCTGAATAGGTTCGCGCCATCACATTGGGCATTTCAGTATAACAGTTCAGTTCATAGCTTACATAAAAATCATCAAGGCTTGTCTGAAGCACAAAAGGGACAGGCTCCGCAAGGACATTGGAAGTCGCAAGCGCAGCATCTTTGAGCACCTCATGCACCTTTCTCCATGGCACATCGTATCCGAGAGTTATGGTTGTGTGAAGAATAATACCTTCTTTCTCTGCAGAAGTGCTGAAGTTTACAATATGGCTGTTCATTACAATTGAATTAGGTATTGTAATAATAATATTTTTTGCGGTATTAATTCTTGTAACAAGAAGAGTTTTCTCAATAACATCACCCGTTGTATCTCCGATTTTTACTCTGTCCCCGATTTTAAATGCATACATGTATGTGAGTATTGTACCGGCAACAACATTGGCAATAACAGATGTTGATCCGAGAGAGAAAAGAATCCCCAGAAAAATTGAAACCCCCTTAAAAGCCTCTGAGTCAGAACCGGGGAGATATGGAAACACAACAATAATTGTAAATATGATAATGAGAGTACGCACAATTTTAAAAGTCGGATCTGCCCATTCTCTATAAAAATTAGGCAGCTCAATATTGCCCTCGCTTATTTCGTCAAAAATCATCCTTACAAGCTTAATCAGGTATCGGTTAACTAATATTATCACAGCAATAAAAAAAAGATTAGGGATAAATCCCACAAAAGAAATAATAATTGTTTTTAAAGGGGTAAGGATATAGCCGAAAAGAGTATCAGCCCAGGTGCTGGTAAAAGCAAAGAAACTAAGTACAATAGGTATAAAAATATAAAGAATAAAAAGATTAATGGATACATGGATAACCATTAAAACTTTCTTTATTACTTCAACTATCTGCTCTTCACTCAATATATTCACAGTTTCAAGCTTCAGAGGCTTGATAATTGTTCCCTTCCATCTGGAAATATTATTCTTTAAAAGTTCAAAAACCATTTTTAATGTCTTATAAATACCAAAACCAATAGCAGCTGTAAGAATAGTTAAAAAAATACCCTTTATAAATTCTTTAATAGCGGGAGATTTAGTCCATGGGAAAAGCAGAAATAGTATTGAAATAAACGTATATAAAAACCCGATATAAACAGCCAGTTTAATGCCGCGAATTGCCAGGACAAGAGTTGAAACAATAGTTTCATCACTGATTATTTCATTACCGCTTATGGTTACAGGCTTGAAAAGACTTCCCTTCCCCTTTTCTATGAACAGATAAATCCTGTTAAATATTTTTGATGCGAAAAAAATAATTATCAGAAGAATAATCAACGCTCCCAACGCAAGGGCACTCCTGATAATAGTACCACGGTGGTCCACAAAAAAACGATATATATCAGAAGGCTGATTTACGATTGTTAATGCCGGCTGGGCTGCCAATGCTTCTTTAATTTTTATTATATACTCTTCCGCAAGAACATCAATGTCTTTACCGGAAGACACAGCATCATCTGCAGTAACAGACATTAGAATTGAATTATCATGAATTATTTCCCTTCCTGAATCTGACTCTACAATAAGCAGTGTCGCGGGTTTAAATGACCCGGCTTCTCTGATTTTTCGAAGCCTTAGAGCTACAGCCTCCGCTCTTTCCTGCGCTGAAAAAGCGCCGATGCTGGAATAAACTCTCAAAAGCTCTTTATCTTCAAAAAAAACAGGAACCCCTGCAGTCTTTTCTGCTGACTCCAGCACTTCTTCTGAAAGTCCGGTCTCTTCATTACCCCCCTCTGCAGTATTAATCCGGGATGAGTTACTATCGGCAAAAGTAAATTGAAGGAACAGAACAGAAAATATTAAAAATACGATAACTTTAAGCCTCATATTAAATCCCTCCCGGCAGCGGCAACTCTGATATACTATTAATTAATTTCTGAAATTTATTCAATGCTTATTTTATTCACCTGCATGAAACTTGAAATTAAGTGGCACTAAAGATTCATAGTTTTTCAACTCAACAACAGAAGCCGGCAGACTGAAGCCGTTGGCAGTTAAAGCAGTAACAACATCAGTCATAACTTTAGAGCGGATATGGAGATGACTTCTTCCCTGGTTGGGTTGAAAAGTATCTACCCAGAACATTATCCTTATATTTATTGTGCTGACAGCCAGCTCATCGACCACAGCTGCCGGCTTGCGGTCACCTTTTAAGACCCCTTCTATATTGTTTACTGTTTCCAGTATTATATTCACAGCATCTGCGGGATTATTTTCATAAGCAATGCCGACAATAAATTCAAGCCGTAAAAACCCGTCAATAGTATAATTAATCATTGGATTCTTAAGAATTATAGAGTTGGGCAGAAACACATCCTTACCGTCAGGTGTTTTGATGTGGGTTTCGCGTATATTAATACCCTGCACAAGGCCGGTAATATTATTTACTTCAATCATATCATTCAGTTTGAATGGACTCTTGAATGCAAGGACTATTCCTGCCAGAAAATTTTCTCCTATATCTTTTAATGCAAAACCAATTACAAATGTGAGGAGCCCGGCTCCTGCCAGAATTTTGTTCGTAAAAGAGCTGAGGTTCAACAGATAAAGTGTTATAAAGAGAACAAGTGTTTTCAGAAAAAAGCTGATGATTTGAGATATGAAATTGGCCATTATAGGATTGGCTGATTTTTTTACAATACGGTTTTTAATTCTGTTCTTGATAAAATCTGCAGTAAAAAATCCTGCAACAGTAAATAAAAAGATAAATACGAGAATAATGTAATTCGTTTTAAAATACTCAATTACATTATGATAGATTTCAATGATTGGTGCCATATTTTATTCCAGATAAAAAATTTTTTATTTACTTTTCCTGTAGTCTGCAAAACCTTTTGTTATATAACCTGCTGAAAATCCGATTATCAGAACCGTATAAAACAATATAATTAGCGGAATCTCAAAACTGAAAAAAAGTACTTTCAAAGTGACCATTTGAAGATTCGCCATTGATATAATGGTGATAAGAGCGACCAGAGCTATTATAACTATATTTTTTATTTTTTTTAACATATAAACACCTCTTTTTTAAGTCGCATTCCTTTGCGTCATTTTCAGGTTGTTTAAAAAATAATGAAATACTTTTAAAATACCAAATATTTTTTTATCCAATTTTAGATATAGAAAAGTTAATAAAACAATGTGTCCCGGGAAAATATAAAACTCAGAAACTAATAATAAATTGCCGCTGACTAAGGATAAAAATTTAAATCCGGCTTCTGACTCTTTTAATATTGAATGAATCTGTTCTTCTGCAAATCGTTTCTTTTTAATGCTTATCTCCTGCAATATTCTTGTTTTATTTGCAAGAGTTTTCCCCTATATTATTGATACAATTTTCGGGGGCAGGTCAATAATTATAATTAATTTTCTCAAAAAAGATTGACCCTGCAATACTTTTCCTGTGTCTGTTTTTTAGAAATACCATAAAATTATAAGTGATTAACAATATGAACAGTAATATTATAAAACTTAACTTTACAGAATTTGTGCAGAAAAAATTCCAGTTTCTTGACAGTGTTTTTCTGGGACTCCCCCTTGATAATCTGGAAGACGGCAGAATACTTACAGAGTTTAAACAGCACGTTAACAATTCAATAGGAGAAAAAACAGATCCTGAAGAGATTATTTCCTCTTTCTTTCCTGAAGATAGTGCGGATAAAGAAATTATAAATGATCTTTTCCAGATAATAAAATATATAGAAAGGGAAGTTGTCCTTTTTGATGCTGTAGAGGATGCAGCCTTTGAAAAAATAAACAATCTTAACGGACCTAATTCGCTGTCAAATGTCATAGGAAATGCACTGTCAGAAGGGGAAACAGAAAGTCTGTCACAACTCCTATCAGAGATCAACATCAGGCTTGTTCTTACAGCACACCCCACTCAGTTTTATCCCGGAACAATACTGGGAATATTAAATGACCTTGACATAGCTATCAGGGAAAACAATCTTACGCAGATAAGCACAATGCTTAAACAGCTTTCATTCACCCCCTTTTTCAGCAAAAAAAAACCAACACCATACGATGAAGCCCTCAGTCTTATCTGGTACCTGGAGAATGTGTTTTACCCGGCTGTAATTGACATACAGGAAACTGTTCACAGCAATATCCCCGGTTACACAGGTGAAATAATAAATCCTGACCTGATAGAAATGGGATTCTGGCC
>CAYYKZ010000237.1:0-3901 GCA_964468455.1 uncultured Leptospirales bacterium
TAACCTTTAAGGGGATAAATGTATCATTCCTTGTGGGACTTGCATTTGCTGTTGCAGCAGCTGCTAACCTTCCCGCGATTATAATGATGCTTTTCTGGAAAAAGACAACTGCAAAGGGTATTGTTGCTTCAATTTTTGTTGGTATAGTTACATCCCTGGTGATAATACTTCTTTCACCAAGTATATTTGCAGATCTTTACAAAACTACAGCTGTTGCTCCTATTCCTCTTGATAATCCTGGAATAATAGCAATACCGCTAAGTTTTATAACACTTGTTGTAGTATCACTTTTAACACAGAAGAAAACTGCAGCATAAGAATAGAATAATTTTTAAAGCTGATAAATTAAAAAGAGCCGCGGATATTGCGGCTCTTTTTTTATCTGTATATTTTATCTGTCAGAAAGTTCTATTTGTAATTTGGTGAGTCGGGCCTTATTATTCTGAGCCTCATGAGAAATTTTTCAACAAATGTAGCCTCATCCCATTCAATTTTATTTGATATCATAGTGTAATTATAGTCTTTATCGAGCAGTCCAAAACCTTTCCATACACCGCTTACTCCGAAATAATCGGTATCATCGCCGGAATGGCAGTGCCACTTATGGTGATGCCCGAAAAACCACATTTTAGGCTTAAAGTGACCTGCCAGTTCACTACTCCTGGGAAAACCTGTGGGGCCAAAATGTTCCATCCCAGGTGTGTTGGGTACACCAATATCTGTGGGGCAGTCGTGTGTAATTATAATATCAACATTTTCAGGGGGTATGGCAAGGCATGTATTAATCTGCTGGTCAGTTATAACTGAACCTCTTTCTGTTATCATTGAATCCATGTATGAGGCTCCCCCCAGTGCCAGAAATCTGTATCCTTCAATTGTGTGTACAGTTGCTCTGGGGAGATATGTGAAATAGTCCCTGTATTTTTTTACAAGCTTGGGCAGATGCCTGAAATCTTCATGGTTCCCGTCAATAAAGTATAGCGGACGGAGAAAACGTTTTTTTCTCAATAAAAAAAAGTCTCTCAGCTGTCCGCTGTATAAACCGAAATCGCCAAGATGGATTACGCTGGTGATTTTGTGACCAAGAACATTTTCAGCATAATCTATCTGTTTGTTTACAATATCATAGTAGCAGTGAGTATCTGAGACAATCATAATCATCAAAGGCCCCCTATCTGGCCGGTAAAATCGTAGCTTAGTCTGGACTGAAAATTTTTGGTCTGTGAGAATATCTCTTTTAATAGTTTCTGTTCTATGTAGCTGAGATTTTTGGGGCGGACAAAATTGTCAGGATTTTTATCTTTACCCGGAACTGCCCTGGCCTGATTTCTCAGTCTTATCTGCATCAGGTATGTATAGGCCTGTTCCATTTCCTGATGATTCTGTTTTGTCAGGATATTCATATTTCTCAGTGCTTCAAGCCTCTCAAGGGTATTTGTTGCATGAATATTGTTATTTAAAGCGTATATTCGGGCAAAGTCAACAATAGGCATCATTGAACTTTTGATATCAAAAGAACCTCTGTGTTTACCCTCTGTTTCAACTACAAAATTTCCGAATAAACCAACAGGGGGAGCCATGGGGAGGATATTTCTGGCAAGCATCTGAAAGAACCTGGGATTTTTTACCAGAATGCTGTCAAGATATATTCTCAGGTCATGAGCAAAGGTTTTTTCTCCATATGCGCTTCTGAAGTCAAAGAAAATTTTTGTCCTCAGCAGATCTTCTGGAGTTGAGTTATGAACCCACTTCCCGAAATACTGCATCCAGACTGACAGAGGCTGGCAATATTCCGGATTCATTGCCATATTATTCCCTTCACAAAAAGTGTATCCCGCATCATTAAGCCATGTGCATACCTTTATACCCAGTTCCATAAAGTATCTGTATGTGCTTTTTTCTTTGTCAGGGCCCACATCTTCAAATATTAGAGCATTGTCCTGGTCGGTTTTGAGTGTCTGCTCTTCCCGACCTTCACTTCCGAAAACAAGAAAGCAGAATCTGGCAGGAGCAGGGCCCAGCTCATTAATGGCAAATTCAATAAAGCGGGAAAGTATTGTATCGCTGAAAAGAGTGGTCATATGATTTATATTCTGCGGCCTGGCACCGCTTTGAATCATGTTCTTAATAATAAATGGCTGAATTTTATTTACTTCAACTATTTCATCAGGCGTTTCTGCATTTTCAATTCTCTTGAGTAATACCGCAGGTGAATATTTCTGTATAGAGAGGATGTCATCAATACTGATTGCCCCGGTAATTTTACCTTCATTATCTGTAACAGGTAAATGAGAAATACCGTTTTTTATCATAAGAATCCAGGATTCGAAAATATATGCATTTGTTGAAATCGTAGTTACCGGTGATGACATTATATCAGATGCGGAAATGCTGCCTGTATTTTTTGAATTCAGTGCTTTTCGAAGATCATGGTCTGTTATTATGCCGGCAGTTTTATTGTCACCATCCTGTACAAGGATTAGTTCGGTTTTATTATCGTCCATAAGGATTACTGCATCAGCAATGGAATCTGTACTTCTGCACATTACCGGTTCAGAAAAAGGGATGCTGTTTATCTGCTGATTGAAAAAGTTCAGGGAAGTCTGCATTTCAGAAAGAAGAGCCTCGTTTTTTTCACTTCTGTCAATTAATTCGCTCATATCTTCAATTATACCGTCAAAGTAATTCAGTTTTTCATCTGCCCCTTTAATCCTGGTTCCCCAGATAGAAGCATTAAAAACAGTTCCGTCTTTTTTTCTGAATTTTACAAATTCAAGCCTTAAACCTTCTTTGAAAGCCTTTGGTGCAAGTTCTTTATAGTCTTCAGGATTTGCGTAAAGATTGGTCACTGGAAGCTCCATAAGCTCTTCTCTTGATTCATATCCCATAAGTTTGACAAGGGCAGGGTTAACCTCAATGAAGCGAGGATTCTTACCTACGGTCATACGGAAAAATCCCACATTAAGATTGTTAGCCATGGTACGGAATTTCTCTTCACTTTCGCCAAGCTCGCTGAATTCCTGTTTTTTGTTTGTTATATCTGTAACAACCGCCATAAAGCCGGTTTTACCACCAAGGGATATCTGTGTTGTGGATAGTACAACATCCCGGATTATACCAGACTTTGTCTTTAATACTGTTTCAAAACGTTCCGGCACATTGATGCCGGACATAAGGGATTGTATATATTCATCATTTTCCGGAGAAGATGATTGCTCGAAGATTTCTTTTACTTCCATGCTCCGCAGATCGTCTATGGTGTACTCTATCATATCAGTGAGGGGCTGGTTTGCATACATGAATGCGCCTTCAAGAACCATGAGCATACCTTCACCGGCAGATTCAACAAGTGTTCTGTATTTTTCTTCAGATTCCCGCAGGGCTTCCTCTGCTTCCTGCTGCTGTTTCATAGCTCTGTAACTCTGTATTGATATAAAAGCAAGAAGCATGGAAATTATAATCAGAATAAACAGGGAAATCCGGATAAGGTTTTCAACAAGAGAATTTATTTCTTTTTCTATGTCGTCAATATATACCCCTGTTCCGATAATCCATCCCCAGGGCTCAAATCCTTTAATATATGATATTTTAGGGAGTATCTTTTTTTCATCATCCTGCCATTGCCACATGTACTCCACATACCCGTCTCCATACTGCTTTACAATTTTTACCATCTCCACAAATATCTTCTTCCCTTCAGGATCGGTATAGGAGGAAAGATCAGTTCCATTAAGATCTGATCTGTATGGGTGAACAACCATTTTAGGCTGCATATTATTTATCCAGAAATAATCCTTCATCTCTTTTCCATAATGAAGATTGCTTATCTGCTCTATGGCCCTTTTCTGAGCTTCATCTCGGGAGAGAATACCTTTAACTTCATCACTATGATAGGTTGCAA
>CAYYKZ010000237.1:3935-4639 GCA_964468455.1 uncultured Leptospirales bacterium
CAGTTCTTTTATCGTCTTTCGCTTTTGGTCCATACTGTTTTTTTCAATAGCCGGAATAATTATTGAAAAAAAAGCGGTTGAAAATAGTGCCATTGTAATAATTGTGGGGAAAATAAAACGTGCAAGAAAAGAAAGTATACGAAAGGATTTGGCCTTTACAGTCATAAGTTCACACCTTTTAATAATGTTGTCAGTAAAAAAACAGGTAAAAAAATATGGTCAGCATTTATCCGGTATAGACTGATTATACATATTTTAAATTAAAATATAGCTACATTTATCAATTTGTCAACCAGTTAAAAGCCTGTGAATGATAATGAAAATAGCTGTTATATGGAATTAATCTTGACGGTTAAAAAAGTCTGAGTATTATAGTCAATGTGTGTTGTTTTAATAAAAAAATATAAATAATCGTGCAGGTTCATTTAACCGGTTTATCTGGATGAAAGTATACTGTTTAAGTATTTCCCAAAAATTTTAAATTAATGTTATTTAAAGATAAACCTGTTCGAATACTGCTGTTTAAGATTTTTAAATCCAACTTATGCTCAATATCCTGCTGACTTTTTTTTAGTCCGGGATAAAATTAAAAAAATATAAAAATTGGAGGGGTTGTTATGGCGTTTAATACACCAGCAGAGGTAGCTGTAGCTGTAACTAACATGGGTAAAACAAAAGCTGATTTACCAATCGCAACCATGATT
>CAYYKZ010000238.1:0-4632 GCA_964468455.1 uncultured Leptospirales bacterium
TTATTGCCTGATAAAATTTTCGGGTTTTTTCTTTATACATCCGCGGGTGTATTCTTCAGTTCATTCGGATACAGGGCTTATGCTCTTCTTCGCAAGTTGCATAAAAAATATAAATTTGATATTATCCATGATAACCAGTCCCTTAACTACGGCCTGCTTCTGATGAAGTCCCTGGGTATACCGGTTGTTGCCACAATACACCATCCCCTTACGGTTGACCTGCGAAACGTTATTGAAAGGGCACCGTCATTTTACAGAAAATTCCGCGGGGTGATGTTCTATCCCACGCTGATGCAGACCATTGTCTCAAAGAGGCTTGACCATATAATAACTGTTTCAGAAGATTCAAAGAGAATGAACAGCGAGGATTTCGGCGTCTCCCCTGATATGCAGACCGTTGTGTATAACGGTATTGACAGGAATATATTCAAACCCCTTAAAGTGAAGAAGAATAAAAAAGACATTATATTTGCGGGGAACATTGAGGACGGTAAAAAGGGGTTCGTTTATCTTTTAAAGGCCATGACCCTTGTGAAGTCAGATGTTCGGCTCTTTGTTGTGGATGGAGGGGCACCGCACAGGCTGGTGACAAACAGACTCATAGACAGGCTGGGGCTCAGGGAGAGAATCCATTTTGCAGGGACCGCATCCACTGAGGAACTGGTGAAACTCTACTCTCAGTCAGCCATAGCAATAGTCCCCTCTGTTTTTGAAGGGTTCGGGTTCCCCGCAGGTGAGGCAATGGCATGTGGCATACCTGTTATCTCAAGTGACGGAGGGGCGCTTCCCGAGGTTGTGGATAACGCGGGGATCGTTGTTCCTGCCCGCGATCATGAGGCTCTTGCCGGGGCAATAGACTCTCTCATAAACGACGAAAAGAAGATGAAAGAATTTTCAAAGTCCGGGCTTGAGAGAATTGAAAAGCTTTTTAACTGGGAGAGTGCTGTTAAGCAGATGGTTGATCTCTACGGCACTTTATGCCGGTGATTATGAGTCGAATTTTACACAGATAATTTTCTGACATGTATCGGTGGAGAGGGGCTACCCTGCATTTTTTTGATTGCCGGTGTGTGGAGAGATCAGTGTTTTAAAAATGCCGCACTGGTTATAACCTCCGTCAGGTCTGTTAATAGAGCTGACGGAGGGATTCATTCAGATAAACAGTGTGAGTGTTATTCAGTCCGGGTTCTACAGAAACGGAAGCTATGGGCATTCCACGCGTTCTCAGGCCCACCGGTAGACCAGTAACATACTCGTGTTCCTTTCGCTACAGCATAGCATGAACCTCCCCGCATTAAACGACTTGTGTCATCATAGGCAGTAAAACACCATTCTGACACATTGCCGCTCATGCCGTAAAGACCCAGCTGGTTATACTCCTTCTGCGCCACAGGCATAACTATATCTGAGCCGCCCATGTCCGGGTCTTCTGAATAGTAGGCTACGGCCCTTGTTTCGGTTTCATAAGTTACCGGATCACCACCTGAAATATAGGCATGCTTAACTGCTCCGCTTGCATAGGAAACAGGCGTCCAGTAATAGTCTGGGGTCAGGTCAATATGGCCGGAGTTATGGTCCTGTGCGATATACTCCAACGCAAGGTTTTCTTCTGTTGGTTCTGAGGTCCCGATATATCGGGCTGAGTATACCCATTCCTCACTGGAGGGAAGGCGGTACCCGGTCAGATCTGCATTTTCAACGGTTTCCGTATGCTCCCAGTCTGTGTCAATACCTGTATATACAACATTGTCTGTATTTCCATCCTTCATCTCTGTCAGCCAGTTGCAGAACATTATGGCCCCATACCATGTTACCTGTACAACAGGGTGATCCTCATAGCCGGTATCAACGGTGAAAGCTCCGCCTGAATAGTTTATATGGCAATTAGAATTGTATAAATTGATCACTATCTGTTCGCCATACATTGCATATGTACTGTTTATGGAGTTCCCCGTACCGGTGAATTTATTATGATTGTATGCCCATTGCAGAACCTCTGCGAAAGCAGCATTCGTTACTTCAGTCTGTGATATAAAAAATTTTCTTTCAAGTGTTGCTTTTGTGGTGTCATCAGGATCGATTTCCTGTGAAAAAGGGAAGGTAATGCTCGTCTGGTCATTTGCATAAACCATATTAACCGCTTTTGATCCTGCTGTTATTGTTACAATATCACCGACTTCGCTTGCTGTATCAAATGGATTCGCTGACCCTCCGCCGCCACCTCCTGAGCATCCGGCCTGAAACAGCAAACTTCCTCCTGCAAAGAGGCTGATTGTTATTAATAATAATTTTTTCATTCTAATCTTCTCCATGTAATATCTTTATTTATAAACTTTTCATCCGCAGATTCATTGATAAAATTTCAACCGCAGACCGGGTAAATTTTCCGGCAGGGTAAAATGAGACTCACCTGCCTGCATAACACTCCGAACTGAGCTGACATTCAGCAAGTTTTTCCCGACCCTCTTTGCTGCTGAGTATTTTAAGACCCATTATCCCCTTGAGTAATCCGGGGCTTACTGTCTGCTCTATGAAGTATGTCTTTCCTGAGCTTACACTGATCTTCAGTTCAGCAGTGTTGTCCCCCGTTGTCTTAATTGTATGACTGCCGCCGCCGGTCATGAAGTAGATAAAATATCCGCCGCAGTTGCTTCCGACTTTTTTGCCGTCTACAATTATATCCCTGCCGAATGGCTTACCGATAAATCCGGGACGTACAACGTAAACAAGGGCTTTCCCTCTCGCGGGCTTCAGGGCCCTGGCTTTTTTGTCAAGGCTGTCAGAAGCAGGCTTAAAGTCCATTGAGCGGCTGAGATAATGAGAGATAACATGCCAATTGAACGGGTTTTCATGGCGCCTCCTGTGGGTCTATTGAATGGTTCTATTAATTCAATTCTGCATGTTATAACACTTTGATTTTTCTGTCATCGTGGTAATTACGTAGAGAGACTGAAAAAAGTGATTTTTTTGCGGAAAAAAACGGGTTTTTTATGTGATTTATACTGAAAATGATAATTCGGAGCAGTAGTTAATGAGTTCGCTTCGGTTTTTAAGGCCCAGCCTGTTATAGATGTTTGTTATGTGGGTTTCGACAGTACGCGGGGATATATTCAAAGCATCTGCTATATTTTTATTTGAGTTTCCTGATACTATCAGTTTTATAATCTGGAATTCTCTCTCTGTTATCCCATATCTTTGAAACATGGAGTATGTATCAGTTTTTTCACGTGCTGTAAGAATAAAACCTGTGGTGTCACCAAACTGATCTTTTAAAACGGATACGGAGAGAGCCGTTGTTTCTGTTTTTTTATCTGGTGTAATGATCTTTACTGTTATGTTCGCGGGGCTGTCCTCCCCTGTTGAATTGAGTAATCTGCCTATAAGCTCATGCTCCGCGAAAATGCCCCGAAGAGAACCTGGCGTATCCTGAACCTCCAGTTTATCCTGTAATACCCTGTTGATTCTGATAATTTTTTTATTGCAGTCAATTATTACAACCATTTCATTCAGGGAATCTATAAAATCAAATGGGAGAAATTTATTATAAATGCCGAGAAACCGGTACCTGCTTATTGCATACCATATAAGTGAAAGCCATACAATGCTGTATATCGGGGCCTGCCCATATGTGTTATAATCGAAGAATACAGGGGCGAGAAAGGGTTCCACATTATAACTTGTTATTGTGAGAATTATCGCAGCGAATATTATACGGCTCTGGTTGCGTATTCTTATACTGTGAGTACGTTTTATATTCAGATAGAGGAGCAGAAGAGCAATAAAATAGTAGCCGAGATAGTTTACCATAAAGAGATAGAAAGAGAGGGAATGATAATCCGGTACCATAACCCAGTATTCGCCCGATCTGTGTATGTCTGAAAAAACCAGGTGTTCAGTTAAACTGATATATATAAAAATTATTGAAGGAATATAGAGCAGGTATATCCATCTGCTTTTTAGAATGTTTGTGTAACGAAGAGTAAAGTGGAATATCAGGGAGTGCATGAATATATACCCTGGAGAGCTTACCTTCAGCCAGAAAAAAGCCTCCTCTCTTGTTGATGAGAAGTACCCGAAGGCGCTGCCGAAAAGCCATATTGATATACTCATGCATATAAAGAAAAAAAGCCTGTTAGCCTCATTTCTGTAATCTATGAGGAGAATATAAACTCCTTCTATGAGAGTAACGGCAAGGACTATTGTCGCAATAAATGAGAGCAGGTTCATTATCAGCTCTGATAGCCGGGGTATGCAATATACTTATTATTATGACTGTTTATAGTCATGGCTTCCTCATTTTTTTGTATTTGATTTTTTTTAAAACAAAAAGGTCTTGGGTCAAGAAAAAATAGAGTTTTGTTATTCTGTTAAAAGAGTCGTTCCGGAGGGGCCTCGTCCCGAACCGGTATGTAAACAGAACATGAAATTTTCAGAAAATATTATACATAAACTCTTCCTGGCTGAGATTTAATTATATATTGAAAAAATACCGGTGTTATTAAAAGATGCGTAAAAGGAGTTTATGCCGGACAGTATAAAAACGGCATTACGCATAAATGTCAGGCCTGATTGTCTGAACAGGTCACCATTGCTTTTGCAACAGCTACTGCCACCCGTTGTAGCATAGATGTG
>CAYYKZ010000239.1:0-4631 GCA_964468455.1 uncultured Leptospirales bacterium
CTCCATATTTTACGGAATTCCTTTATTCGCTTAACAATATCCGGTTTTATCCGGGAATAAATATTTTTGATTTCATTTTCATAATCTCTATTTATTGTATTTTTCATTAGACCTCATTTATTGTTTAATTCGCGATTATCAGGCAGTTATACACCTGAATAATTACTGAAATTTTTATCAACTCTGCTGAAGTTGCTTGATTTTATTATACACTGTTTTAAAGACAATAAAATATCAGAGTACAGGAGATTATAAATGTCACAAATTAAGCAATTAAAAATCGGAAACAAAGCTCCTTCTTTTTCTCTGCCTGATTCAGAGGGGAATAAAGTCTCTATTAAAGATTATTCCGGGAAATGGCTTGTACTTTATTTTTATCCTAAAGACAACACAAGCGGCTGCACAACTGAAGCCCTTGACTTTACATCATCACTACCGGAATTCAACAAATTAAACTGCCATGTAGCAGGCATCAGCCCTGATTCATGTAAAAGCCATCAGAAATTCATTTTAAAACATAACCTTATGGTAACACTTTTAAGTGATGAAGAAAAAACGGTTCTTGAGAAATACGGAGTGTGGAAATTAAAAAAAATGTACGGCAGAGAATATTACGGAGTTTCCAGAACAACATTTCTTATAGATACATCCGGAAAAATTGTTCATATATGGGAAAATGTAAAAGTAAAAAATCACATTGATGAAGTAATGAACAAGCTTAAAGAATTGCAGGGGCTTCAGAATTAAATTAATTCAAATAATGATGAGGCATTTTATACCAATGCCTCAACATGGGCTTTAAATGCTGCAGCAATTGAACTGAATGTCCTGTCAAAACAGGATATTCAGTTATTAGTTATCTGATGCTATTTTAACAAAAAGGTAATCCCTGAACATGGCATCCCTGTTTTTATCAAAATATGTATTCTGTTCATTGGCAGCTTCATGACACCCTACACACATTCTACCGCTCACCAGTAAAGGTTTTTTACCCGGTTCCACCATGTAATATTTCCATCCATCAAGGGAATTTCTGCTTTTGCTGTCCTTCACCATAATGGTTAATACAGGCTCCGCATTATTAATATCATTTCTTTTTTGATAAACTTCTTTTACAATAACAGATCCGTCATTCATTAATACTCTTTTTCTTCCTGATTTATCTTCAGTAATTTTTGAGCTAAATGCAGTATCATTAGCGTAAATTATCCGGTAAGTTGCTCCATGTCCCGGAACAGGTGTGTCAAGAATCCGGTTAACAGGCTTTTTCCACCCCTTATACTCAGGAACAGTAAAAAGATCCTCTGAGCTGGAACATCCGGATATAGAACAAAAAATAATACCTGAAAGAACTACCCGGAATAATCTCATATATCCCCCTGAAGAGTATAAATATCAACAACCTGCTCCTTACCCTTAACCTTAACCGGCTGCTGTTTTTTGAATGTGAAATTCCCGGATATATGCTGATAACTGTTACCAGAAACAACTATAGTATTTTTACCTGCAATAGAACAGAGCCTTGCTCCAAGATTAACTGCATCACCAATTACTGTTCTGTCGATTCTGTCTCTGGATCCCATATTACCGGCAATCATTTCTCCTGTATTAATTCCTATACCCACATATACAGGTACATCTTCCCGTCTGTTTATTTTTTTCATGGATTGTTTTATTTCAAGTGCCGCCTCTGCTGCACGCTTTACCATATCCTCTCCTTCAAACACAGCCATAAGCTCATCACCTACAAACTTGTCAATGTCTCCGCCCTTATTGCTGATTATATCCGCCTGAAGAGTCATTACTCTGTTAAGCATCTCCAGAACTTCTGCAGGGTCCCGGGTTTCTGAAAAACCTGTAAAATTTCTTATATCAGAGAAGAGGACTGTTAAATTTTTCTTTTCTCCGCCAAGTATTATTTCATCATCTCTTTTTATATGATCCAGTGTTGACCTGGATACAAACTTTGATAATTTAAACCGTTCCTTAAGGCCGTCGATCATCCGATTGATCTCCATACCCAGCTCCCCGATTTCATCTTCACTTTCAGTTTTAAATCTCAGATCAAAGTTACCCGTGCCCACCCTTTTTACAATATTCCTTATTTTCAGTATTCTTACAATAAGCACCCTGCGTAAAAAATATATTATAGCCATTGTGAGAACAATAACCACAATTGCATAAAGAAATATGGAAATAATTATATTATTCCGCGCCATTCTATATACATCGTTAACCGGTGTAGATATTGTTATTACACCACGAACAACATGGTCAAGTCCGTGGCACCCGGAACATTTAGGCTGATTCAGAAGAGGCTTGTATATTATCAGATGCTTATCATCACCATCAACATTTTTTAAAAAAATATCTGATACAGTTTCAACAGATCTCGAAAATTCTCTGCTTTCAAGTTTTATCTTTTCAGAAAAAACGGTTTTAGGTATAAACTTATCTTCATTGATATTCCTGTTAACTTCAGCAATTGTTTTATTATCAGAAAATGCTGATTCACCATCTGCCCTGTAAAGCCTTATCATAGAAGCAAAATTAGATCTTTCAAAGTCTCGAAAAAGCTCCACCGCAATTGGGGCCTCGCCGGCAAGCATGTTGTTTTTTATAGCTGTGTATATTATTTCAGCTTCCTGCTTAATTTCCGATTCCTTAGCCTGAATAATCGTGCTGTTCTGTGATTGCAGGTAGTAGGTCATTACTGAACCTATACCTGCAAACAAAACCAGAAATACAAGGAATGGCACACGAAAGGTTATTCTGCCTGTAAAACCAAGTTTATCTTTCCAGTTCAACTGATTTCTCCGCCATAACAGTAACCGGAAGTTTCATTCCATTAAGAGACTTAAGGGTGTATGCAAATTTCTGAGGAATAGTCCTGTACATCAATGAAGCTGTAACCTTTATTTTCCCTCTGATATCACCAATATCAAATTTTTCAACATGCTCTTCACCGGATTTCAGGCGTTTGTCATTGAGAATTTCTCTGGCTTTGGCAATATTATCAACAGGATTCCCTTTCCCGTCACCGAAAACAGTTGAAAAAACCACAGATTCATCGCCTATATATCCATTTTTGTCAGGAACACCACTCTGGAAAACAGTTTTTCCCTTTGAATCAACTGCCTTAACCTGTATCCACACCTGCCTCATGTTTGCAACACCTGTGGGAACATCGTGGCCGGCACCCTTATTATTCAGTCTTATAACAAGATTATTATCTTCAATTTGATTGTCTATATCGATAGTCACAGCATTTTTAAGCCGTGCCTCAGCCATCTTAACTCTTTCAGAATCATTTCCCATACCGGGAATTACTGTATTGCCTCCTACAAAGTAGTGGGTAAAAATATGCTCCCTCTCCTTTGAACCTGATGATACACTGCCAGGATTTTTACTTCTTGCTGTTAAACCTGTACCCGGCTCATCTGCCCTCTGATACATGTGGCAGTCCTGGCACTGTACTCCCTCTTTACTATAGGGGCTATTTTTCCACTCCTGATAGGTCGTATCAAGCCATGTCCCAAAGACTTCATGTTTAACATTGTGGCAGGTTCCGCACATTTCCGACTTTGTATGAAATTCGGAATACTCGCTTTCATGAAAATCTGATTCTGCATCCTTAAAAGGTCCCCGCTTTATTCCCGGGTCAGAATCGCCGTTACCCGGATCATATTTAAAAGCTGCATTAAATGTTTTATAGGCTCCTGTAATTGAGTGGCAATAATCGCACTGAATACCTTCCCGGCCGATGTCAGGAATTTTGTTAAAATCATCGGATGTTTTTTTGGGAAAACCGGTAATATACCCTACAGGGACATGACACTTCTGGCATACCTCAGCCTCTGTTATCTCATCCTTATCAGTAAGTCCTTCAAGACCATTAAGCGCCACCTCCTGATATATAACATCTTTAAATGAAAGATTATGCATTGAGCCAGCCCACTGTTCATAAATATCCCCATGACAGGCACCGCAGAAATCGGGCGGAATAAATCTTGAAAGCTCATAATGAGCTGTTTTTTTTGAACATGCGGCAGTCACTACAGCAGCAACAGAAAGAAGAATAATTATAAAAGAATAATAGATTTTTTTCATTTCAAACCTCATTTTTTTTAACCGGCAACGGTTTAAGTATAAAAATTTTTTAAAAAAAATACCTTAACTGTAATAATATAACTTCCCTGTATCACAGCATTATAATTCTAAAAAGAATCTTAATGAATAATAACTGATAAAAAAACTTTTTTGTGGAAAGATAATCCATATTTATTATATTTACACTAAATAAAGAATAAATCAAGAATTTTTATGGTTCAATTTATAATACTTGCGTAGTTTTTAAAATTGAGTCAGCGTGAATTGCTTAAAGTTTATTTAAGTATAATGCTATTACAGCCCTGCTCTCAAGGATAACAAGGTTTTAATAGCAAATATTATCATACAAAAATTTATGCTTGTTTATAATTACGGACTAAAAATATTTTTTTGTTCTAAATATAAAAATTTGTGTTGATAAAAAAACAGCTTCATTTTCTATTAATAAACATTCTTAACAAGCTTTTAACAAAAATAAGATATACAAGCGGAGGATTAAGGAATGAAAAAATATGTTTGCT
>CAYYKZ010000240.1:0-4621 GCA_964468455.1 uncultured Leptospirales bacterium
TTTATTTTTTATGATGTTTAAGTGATTAAGGGTCAGAGCATATTTCTGCTTAAATCCATGTTTTATTATGTATTTGTTGTACAATTGTGTTCAGGAGAGTAATTTACTCATCAATTTATGGATTAGGGGTCAGAGCATAACTAATAATATTCCTGTTATTGCTTTACAAATAATAATAAATTACTCAAATGGTAATGTACTATTATTCGGAAGGTTTGATTGTATGACAAAGAGCAGTTTCAGGAAAAGAAAAAAAGATGTATCCAGGTTTTATATGGAACTTCTTCCACTTGAAGTTTTTCCGGAAGAGTCTATACTCCATGAATTTAATAAAAGAAGAATATCAAATATTCTTCTGGAATTTGCCCTTCCTCTGACAAGGGGTATTAGTGATGATAATTTTTTTCAGTTTAAAACAATGATATATTTTGCTGCAGTGTCGTGGAATTTTTCATTTTTTAAACAGGGTGAAGAGAGGAAAACGGCTCTTGACAGATTCCTCCTGAATAATGACGCCTTCAGTGATGACAATAAATCGAAAATGTATAATATAGTTGATAATCTTTCACTTCGTAAAAGAAAAAGTTTCTGGCAGTATGATTTTTTATTTATAGATTTTGAGATTATTAAAGGGACAAAAAATTCAACAGTTATTTCAAAGGGGATACCCTATTCATTAATAAACGCCTTTTCAGCTTTTGGTGCAGGGGTAACTATTCCTGAACCTGAAACTGATGGTAATAATCTGCAATAGATAAAAAATTTGATGGTAACACATGTCTTTAATTGAAAAAGGGGATTGCCCGGTTATTCTTATTGGTTCATCAACAGGCGGTCCTGCTGTGGTAGAGTCTCTGCTGAAGGGGATTAATCCGGATAAATACGCTGTTCTTATAGCTCAGCATATGCCTGAGGGCTTCACTTTAAACTGGGCTGAACGGTTAAATAACTTCACACCATTTGATGTATCTGAAGCGGTTCATGGAGATTATACTGCTCCAGGTAAAGCTTTTGTAGCTCCAGGGAATAAACATCTTCTGCTTAACAAAAACAGACTTGCTTTAAACACTGATCCTCCGGTGAACAGATTCCGGCCTTCAATTGATGTTTTATTTGAATCTGCCCTGAGCTGTCCTTCTGAACGAATTTATGCGGTAATACTTACCGGTATGAGCAATGATGGTGTCAGAGGTATTATCAGCCTTAAAGAGAATGGTTCGGTTACTATTGCTCAGGATGAAGCTACCTCAGCTGTATTCGGAATGAATAAAGAGGCGATTGATAAAGGGGGAGTGACATATGTCATGTCTCCCGATGAAATTATAGAGTTTTTCAACAGGATATAATATGAATCAGGATCAGGTAAAAGACAGGCTGTTAATGATCAATCCGGAGGTTAGTGATTTTACAGTAACCTTTTCCGGTAAAATGAGCAAAAAGGTAGATGGATTATATTATCCTGACAAAAAAGAAATTATTATCCATAATCAGAATTTCTCTGATGATAATCAGCTCATGTATACAGCAATACATGAATTTGCTCACCATGTGCATTTTCTGAAATCATCTGCCCCTGTTTCAAGCCGTTCACATACAATTGTATTTTATGATATATTTCATAAGATGCTTTACAGAGCAGAAGAGCTGGGAATTTACAATAATATTTTTGACCAGGTTGAGGAGCTCAGGGCATTAACAGAAACAATAAAAAAAGATTTTCTTGCCAGAAATGGCCAGCTCATGAAAGAGTTCGGCAGCCTTCTCCTTAAGGCCAGGGAGATCTGCAGTAAATACAATGTCAGTTTTGAAGATTATGTGGACAGGGCTCTAAGCCTGCACCGGAATGAGGCAAAAACAATAATGAAAACCTTTGCAATGGATATTAACCCGGAAATCGGTTATGAGAACATGAAAACTGTTGCAAAAATCAAAGATCCTGATTTAAGACAGGGCGTTGAAGAGGCATTCATGGATAATAAAACACCTGATATGATAAGGGCTGAAATAAGGCCGGAAAAGGAGTTTGAAACACGACTTGCCTTTCTTGAAGAGGAAAAGCGTAAAATTGAAGATTCTCTTAACAGGCTTACTCAGAAACTCGCAAAAATAGAAAGGGATATGGACAGCCTGAAAAACGGCTTGTACTAGAAATCCGAACAAAATTCTATATTCAGGTATAACTGAATAAAAATATTCTTGTATTATCAGCATGATTTTTATATTATATATCCCTTATCATGACAATACGGGTATATGATTTGAAAATTATTGATTTTATACAGACAAAAATCAGTGAAGCTGCTGGGATTAATACAGACAATTTCTCCTCAAAGGAGATTTTAGAGCTTCGCGGAGCTGTAATTTTTATATCAGTTACTTCTGTGACCTCGATTATTGGAGTTTTATTCCAGTATCTGGCCGGACATCATTTAAGTATAATACTTCCAACAGTTCTTCTTTACTCTGCAGCAATTTTTTTTTCATACAGGCTTTTTCTCCGAAAACTCGGCAGACGGGGAAGTAATATATATGCATGCCTGGTTGCTTTAATAATGTTTCTAATTCCTATAATTGCCCGCTACAATTATACTGTAGATGTTGACTGGATGTATGCAGCTCAGAGTGGCCACATAAACTGGTTGTTGATAACCAATTTAATTGCTTTTCAGTTTCTGTATAACAAACGGATTTATAAGTTTATGATTATTCTTGTTATACTTAACATTATTATTTTTTATCTGCTGGCCTGGTTTAATGGCGTGGATATGCCTTTTAATACCTACACAAATGGTGCAGTTAATTATGGTGTTATGAGCTCCCGGGAAATTTATTCCATCCTCATGATGATAATTGTTACTGCACTTTCCTATAGAAATATTGAGGAGGTTGAAAAGTTTGAAAAACTTACAACCCGTCAGGAGAATACAATACGCGAATATGCTGATGAACAGATACAAATGAGAGAACATCTCCAGGCGCAATACGAGGAGCTTGAATCTCAATATGAAGAGATTGAGCAGATGAATGAAGAGATGGAACATGCACAGAAAGATCTGATGGTGAGTAATGATAAATTATCAAGGGAAAAGGAACGATTATCCACTACACTCGATTCTGTAGACGAAGGAATTATTACGCTTTCTGCTGATTTAAAGATTGAAGCTATAAATAATATGGCCTGTTCAATACTTGAGGTTAAACGGGACACAACTGTGGGGAGTTACGCTTCTTCATTGATGAAAGTTGAAAAACCTGACGGAGATATGTTAAATCCTGATTCGCCGGATTTTCTTTCAGGTGAATATTCTTTGAATCTTTATTTTTCCGGGTTAATAAAAAAAAGAGACGGATCTATGCGGAATATTGCAATTAAATCGTCCCCTGTTAAGAGCAGAGATATTATTTACGGTTATGTTATTGTTATTGAAGATGTTACTGAGTTGAAAAAAATGAAAGAGCGCATGATACAGACTTCAAAACTCGATTCGATTGGAATTTTTGCCGGGGGGATAGCTCACGATTTTAATAATTTTCTGACGTCTCTCCTTGGTTGCCTAGGGCTGGTAAAAAGAGACAGTTCTATTAAAGAGGGGAGTGTAAGTTCAAAATATATAAATGATGCTGAATTCATAGTATACAGGGCAAGGGGCCTTACTGAGCAGCTTCTGACATTTTCAAAAGGGGGGGAGCCGGTTAAAAAGGTTATGTCGATAGCAGGAATAATCCGTACAGCCCTTGATTTTATTTTAAGCGGTACTAATCTGGACTATGAATGTAATATTGCGGATGATCTTTTTCATGCGGATGTTGATGAATCCCAGATTATGCAGGTGGTTAACAATCTTATAATCAATGCTGTTCAGGCTATGCCGGAAGGGGGAACAATAAGGATAGCAGCTTCCAATTTAATTCTGAATAAAGACAACAGGTTTTCACTCCCTGCAGGGAGGTATGTTTCACTTGATGTAAAAGATGCAGGTCCCGGGATTGAAAAGGAGCTGTTAAATAGCATATTTGATCCCTTTTTTACTACAAAAGACAGCGGCACAGGCCTTGGGCTTTCCGTTGCTCATTCAATTATTACCAAGCATGGCGGAACAATTTATGCTGAGAATTCTGACAAAGGGGGTGCTGTATTCAGTATATTGATACCGGCTGCTGAGGATACTTCTGATTACTGTGGTGATGAAGAAAGGGGAAAAACAAAATTTTCAGGCAGAGTTCTCCTTATGGATGATGATGACATGATACGTCAGATTGGTTATAATCTGCTTACAGGTCTTGGCCTGAAAGTAGTGACTGCTTCAAATGGAGAAGAAGCCCTCTCTGCATTTAAAGAGTACAGGAATATGGGCCTGCATTTTGATGTTGTCATACTGGACCTTACTATAAAAGGGGGAATGGGAGGGAGAGAAACCTTTGAAGCATTGGAAGGCATTGACCCGGGGATAAAGGCAATTGTATCAAGCGGTTATTCCGGTGACTCCCTTATGTCCGAATACAGAGAATTCGGATTTAAGGGTGTACTTAGAAAACCATATACTATTGAAGAATTAACCGGCACACTTGATTCTGTTCTGAATGGGTGCTGAATTTTTAAATCAGGCTATTCCCAGATTGT
>CAYYKZ010000241.1:0-1045 GCA_964468455.1 uncultured Leptospirales bacterium
GCCCGCCCCTGATAAGGATGGAACTATGGGGGGATTTCAGCTATGGGCGAATCTCCCGGCTTCTCAAAAGATGACAAAGCCGCATTATCAGGAGATTAAAGATGCAGATATACCGGCTGCGGAAATTGCACATGGCATTCTGGTGAAGATAATTGCCGGTAACCTGAAAGGGATTAAGGGACCTGTTGAGGGTATTGCAATAAATCCTGTTTTCTGCGATGTGACTTTGGAGCCGGGAGTATCATCATCTATCCCGATACCATCTGATCATAAAGTGATATGTTATTTATTCGAAGGGAGCGGATGGTTTGACAATAACCGTGATCCCTTATCAGCGCCTTCTGCTAAAAATTCGGTCTACACAACACCTGATGAATGTGAAGTTTTTTCAAACTCAGGTATACTTTTAGGGGATGGGGATATAGTTGAATTTACCGCAGGAAAAAGCGGAATGCGTTTTCTCCTGATTGCCGGTGTACCCATAGGTGAGCCCATAGCATGGCACGGCCCCATTGTAATGAATACACAGGAGGAGCTGAATAGAGCAATCAGCGATTTGAGAAATGGAACTTTTTTAAGTTAGGGACATAATCTTTTAAATATAAATATTTTTAAATAAATATTGCTGAAGATTTTTTATTTTTTTTTGACTTCATTTCAGGTTGATCTTACTTTTAAACAGTAGCGCCAGAATAGAGTTTGAGCTATTTTAATTTTCCCTGTATGGGAAGATTAATTGCCTTATTCAGTATAATAAACGGAGGTTTTATAATGGAAAAAGGGGAGAGCCTTGAAAAACTTGAGAAAACACTGAAAAAAAGAGAGATGGAGGCAGAAGAAGCAAAAGAGAGAGGGCAGAAAAGTGTTTACGGTAATCTTCTGCTGGAAATTAATCTGATTAAAACAAAAATTAAAAAATGTCATATGGGGAGTAGAACTGTTTAGTTCCAGTATCCATTACAGAATTAATTTCTTTGATGGCAGAATATGTTTATCCGGCTGGTGATTTTTTATTCTGTACTTAACCGGCCTAAGACCTGTACTT
>CAYYKZ010000241.1:1055-3214 GCA_964468455.1 uncultured Leptospirales bacterium
AATGTGTTTATCCGGCGGGTGTTTTTTTAATTCTGTACTCAACCGGTGTAAGAGCTGTATTTTCTGTAAAAAACTTTGTTGAATGTCCCTGCAGAGTTAAATCCTGTCATCATTGCTGTCCTCAGTACTGCCAGTTCCGGTTTATTTATAAGCAGCTTCTTTGCTTCAGAAGTCATTAACATAGGGTCTGGAATTTATGCCCTGACCATTGTTAAGCATCTCCTGCAGCAGCTTTTTTTAGACATAAAAAAGGGCAAATTTCTTTGCCCTTGATTTTTTTTAGCGGAGGAGGGACTCGAACCCCCCACACCACGGATATGAGCCGTGTGCTCTAACCTACTGAGCTACCCCGCCGTTGTATGGTTAATTAGCGCGGCCAGGATTTGAACCTGGGACCTTTGGGTTATGAGCCCAACGAGCTACCAGCTGCTCCACCGCGCGATCTGAAAGCAAGCTAATTAAAGAGGGCATATGTGTCAAGATATTTTATCAATTTATTTTATTTTACCTCTTTTATTTATTTGACCTGCCTGTAATTTTATTCTATGTAAGTTTTTAAAACTTGCCGGGGTTTTTCGGTTAATATTTTAAGAATTTTACTGTTAAGGCCTGATTTTTTTAAGGCTTTAGCTGAGTGATACCGGTCCGGTTATGCTGCTTTAGTATGATAACAGAAGATTTGGTTATTAAATTTTTAAAATTACCGGGTTACGGAGGGCATAATGATTAATCCTTTAAAATATTTTAAAAATCGTTCTGTCGGGTTGGTACTTGGTAGCGGGGGTGCCAAGGGGCTTGCACATATATCTGTAATTGAATATCTCAGCAGCATGAATATTCCTATTGATATGATAGCAGGTTCAAGTATCGGGGCTGTTATTGGAAGCATCTACTGCTGCGGGAGGCTTAACGAGTTTAAAGAAGATATGCTCGGCTTTTCAAAAAAAGATATGCTTTCATATTTCGATATTACTCTTCCCAGGTCAGGGCTTATTAAAGGTAAGGGATTCACTAATTTTATGGAAAAATATATCCCCGCAGAAAAAATGATTGAGGATCTGGACATTCCCCTGGCTATTGTAGCAACCGATTATTTTACAGGCCGGCCTGTAGTTTTTAAAACCGGGAGTATTCTTGATGCTTTAAGGGCAAGTGTTTCAATTCCCGGTATTCTTGTTCCTGTTGCATATAATGATTCATTTCTTCTTGACGGGGGTGTGGCAAGGCCATTGCCGATTGATGTCGTTAAGGAAATGGGAGCAGGACTGGTTATAGCTGTGAACCTCCATCCTGTTGAGAAGAAAAAAACTTTCAAAGAGAGAGTTACAATCAGTAAGGATAAATCTGATAAAACCGGAAAGTCAGATTCAGTTAAGATTGTAAAATATGGAGAAAAAATATTGATTCCGGTAGAAAAGAAAATTTCCGGCTGGTATTCGAGTATAGAGCAGTGGCTTGGTTCAGGTAAATCCGGGAACGCTGTTTCCTTTCCCAGTATTTTTGAAATACTATCCCAGAGTATTGATATTATGAGCAACATTAATACTGAGCGGACACTTCATTATCATAAACCTGCTGTAATTATTGAACCTGATCTGCTTCATGTAGGTACTCTTGATTTTACCATGAGCAGCAGAATTATTACCGAGGGTTATTACGCATGTTCACGCGAGAAAAAAAATATCAGAAGAAGAGTTAAAATATGGCTTTAAAATCGGGCAGCGCTTTGAATGTAATAAAAAGATTTTTGTTTAATAATTATTATCTTTTGTCATCTGTAATGATTTTTTTATCATTTCCTTCTTATGACATTTTCTTTCTGAAATTATTCCCTTTTTTTGCATGGATTTTCCTGGTCCCCCTTATTATGTATGTACAGGGCAGATCCTTAAGGGATATTTTTTTTGTTTCCTTTATTGCAGGTCTACTGGGGAATCTCCTTGCCTATGGCTGGATAGGAAATTTCGGCGCGGTAGTTCCCGGCGGTTATGTGATAATTCTTTTATTTCTTATCCCCAGTCTTTCTGCATTTTTTTCTGTAAAAATAGTACTTTCAGAATTTCTTTCTTCCAGGTTTGAATCTTTTAGGATTATTATATACCCTGCAGTGTGGATAATAATCGATTTTGTCCAGTCAATCGGGTTTCTGGCTTTTCCAT
>CAYYKZ010000241.1:3252-4617 GCA_964468455.1 uncultured Leptospirales bacterium
AATTCTGGGTGTGAATTATATCATTATACTGTTCAATGTTGCTATTGCCATGCTTGTTCAGGAAATTAAAAAAAATAATGATTCATGGAGCGTCTTTTATCGTGTTCCTGGATTTAAAAACATGGTTTATGTTTCTGCTATTTTAATTTTCGTTATCCTGTGGGGGAGCTTGCGGATTGTTAATGCACCGGATGAAATGAAGAAATCCGGTTTGAAAATTGCTGCAGTGCAGACCTGCATTTCACCATGGGAAAACTGGGGCGGGAATAAATATCGAAACCTTGGTGAGCTGATAAAATATACAGACAGAGCAATGGAGGAGAATCCGGATTTCATTATCTGGTCCGAGTCGGCCACACTGGAGGCTATCTCATTCCGCCAGAGTACAGGGAAGGATTCTCCCTTTGACAGAATGCTCCTTGACCATGTGAAAAAATGGGGGAAGCCCCTTTTTACCGGTGAAATAGGCGTTACAGGTAAAAAGAATGGGAGGTTTATGGAAATTTTCCCGCAGAATAATGCTGTGCTGATTGATGGAAAGGGCGGGGTGGTTGATTCATATGCGAAGATTTTTCTTGTGCCCTTTGGAGAATGGTTTCCCTATGAAAAAATTTTCCCTGCAGTGAAAAGGCTTGTTACAAGTTTTGGCGGTTCCAGCTTTGTCCCGGGTGAAAAGCCCAAGCTCTTTGAGGTTAACAATCTTAAGTTCGGCCCATTAATATGCTATGAGGGAATTTTTTACAGGCTTTGCCGTGAATATAAAAGTATGGGCGCAGATTTTCTTGTAAACATAACCAATGACGGATGGACAGATACATATAACGGCCACTTCCAGCATTTTGCAGCTTCGGTTTTCCGTGCAGTGGAAAACGGTTTATGGGTTGTACGTGCAGGTAATACCGGAGTGAGCGCGGTTGTGGATCCTTTTGGAAGGGTTGCTGGAGATTTCCCTATTCTTAAAAAAGGTTTTTTTACGGGCTCTGTTTATCCTGAAATGAACAGGGAAACTATTTATTCCCGGGCAGGTGATGTTATCCTGTATGCATCTGCCCTGTATATACTGGCGTTTCTGATATTTTTTTTAATTAAGGGAAAAGAAAAAGAGGATTAGATTTCCTGGTTTTATCTGAATAAATAGCGCCAATATTGCGTTTAAATATTTGAGCACACCTTGCGCATATTAAATAAAGTACTTTACAAAAAAAAGAGACATCTGTATTAAATCAACAGATATTGTCAAATCTTTTCATGGAAATTCAGCTCCTGAAGAGTCAGGGGTTATTTTTCGTATACAGAGACTGTACAATACAGCGGTTTTTCATATGTATGAGATAATTTAGGAGGTTCTTAGATGTTGAAGGAATA
>CAYYKZ010000242.1:0-4616 GCA_964468455.1 uncultured Leptospirales bacterium
TATGAAAACAGAGAGGAGAATGTTCAGAGTTACTACCTTGTAACAACTCTTCCTGGAGAAAAAAGGAGTGAGTTTATTCTTATTCTACCTTTTACTCCTGTAACAAGAGATAATATGATTTCATTTCTGACAGCAAAATGCGACATGCCCGATTATGGACAGCTTCAGCTTTACCAGCTGCCAAAGGACAAGCTCAGCTACGGCCCCATGCAGATTGAAGCCCGGATTAATCAGGACCCGGAAATATCAAAGCAGCTTGCCTTGTGGAACCAGCAGGGCTCAAGTGTTATAAGAGGAAACATGCTGGCAATACCTATAGAGGAATCTATAATTTTTATTGAACCTCTTTACCTAAAGGCACGAACAAGTGAAATGCCGGAACTGCAGCAGGTTATTGTTGCATTTGCAGATAAAATTGTAATGGAAAAAGACCTCCCCACAGCTCTTGAAAAAGTATTTTACCAGGGTAACTTTACAGAGGAACGCCGCAACGCAGCTGAAGGGAATGAAAAAGCTCTTTCCATAAAAGAACTTGCAGACAGGGCCTATACTCATTTCACAAGGGCTGAAGAAAGTATTAAAAACGGGAACTGGAAAAAATACGGTGAAGAGCTTTCAAACCTCAGGGAAGTTCTCAATATGATGAAAAATACGGCTAAATAAATGATATTAGAAAGATCCAGCGGAATTCTGCTTCATATAACAAGCCTCCCCGGAAAATACGGAGGAGGCACTCTTGGGGAAGAGGCTTACCGGTTTATTGACACTATTGCCAGGGCAGGATTCTCCTACTGGCAGATACTCCCAACAGGCCCTGTGTCATCATCGATGTGCTACTCTCCCTATTCTTCAGTTTCCTGCTTTGCAGGGAATCCCCTCATGATTAATCCTGACGCAGTTTCAAAAGAGCCCTGGTATAAAAACCGTAAAGTTATTCTTCAGGAACTGAATAATAATTTTATTTATTTTGCTGAATTTGAAAAAAGCATGACAGAATTCCTTATGGAATCCTTCAGTAACTTTTTCAGTTTTGCCGAAGCAGATGACATTTCCGATTTTAATCTTTTCAGAGAAAAACATGGAAAGGAGTGGCTCGAAGATTACGCTTTATACCAGACAATTGCGGAAAAACTGAACTCATTCGACTGGCTGAACTGGAACAGCAAACTCGCTCTCAGAGACAGGCAGATGCTGGAAAAGATTAAATCTGAAAATGAAGAAATCATAAGATTTCATATATTCAACCAGTATCTCTTCTACAGACAATGGGAAGGCCTTAAAAGCTATGCTGCCAATAAGGGCATAACCCTCATTGGAGATATGCCTATTTACATGTCCATGAACAGTGCAGATGCCTGGGCAAACATTGACATTCTTCAGATTGATAAAGAAAAGCTGGAGCCTGAATTTATTGCCGGTGTACCTCCGGACGACTTCAGCTCAACCGGACAGTTATGGGGAAACCCTCTTTACAGATGGAGAGGCAAAGACGGTTCATTAAATGAAGACACATACCAGTGGTGGCTTAAAAGAATCCGTAATACTGAGGCAATGACAGGCATTACAAGGATCGACCACTTCCGGGGACTGGAATCATACTGGGCTGTAAAATACGGCGAAGATACAGCAATTAACGGGGAATGGGTAAAAGGCCCGGGTGAGGAATTTTTCAGAAGGCTTAGAAAAGATACCGGAGATATACCGTTTATAGCTGAGGATCTTGGTATAATAACTCCTGAGGTGACCGAACTTCGTAAAGGTTTTAATCTGCCCGGAATGAAGATTCTGCAGTTTGCCTTTGACGGAGATAACAGGAATGAATACCTCCCCCACAATATTGAATCAGGGAACTGTGTGCTGTATACAGGAACACACGACAACAATACCAGCAACGGCTGGTTTTACGGCGACGAGATAAGCGATGATGACCGTAAATATATTATGGAATATCTGCACATGAAAGATTGGAGCGAATTTCACTGGAGAATTATCCGTGAAGCATACGCTTCGATTGCTGATCTTGTAATTATTCCCGCCCAGGATATTTTAGGATATGGTGCGGAGTACCGCATGAACACGCCTGGAACAACTGAGAACAACTGGGCCTGGAAGCTCACTAATGGCGCTATAACAGATGATATTGTAATCAAGCTTAATCGCATGGGTGAAATATTCAGAAGAATACCGGATAAAAAGAGTGAGCAGTGATGGAGACAAATTTGATAAAGGTACCATAATGAGTGATGACATATATTATAAATTAAGAGAACATCTGGATACTATGCCTGCAGGTTTCCCTGAAACTGAAAGCGGTGCTGAAATAAAAATACTTAAAAAATTTTTCACACCTTTTGAAGCTGAGATAGCATTACATGTTAAAGGTAAACCGGAAAAAGCTGAAATAATAGCGGAACGGGCAGGTATAAACACAAATGAAGCTGCTTCGCTTATTGAAGCCATGGCCAAAAAGGGAAACCTCTTCCGTATTGTTACACCTTCCGGTCCACGCTACATGCTTCCAAACTTTATAATGGGCATGTATGAATGGCATGTAAACGCTGTAGACAGGGAAATTGCAGAATATGCTGATGACATTTATGATGCCCTTGCGGATAAACACTGGACTGATAAAGAGACAAAGCAGTTCCGCATTGTGCCTGTTAATAAGGCAGTGGACGGCAGAAGCCATGTAAAAAGCTATGATAAAATACTGGAGCTTGTTAAGGACAAAACTCCCTATGCTGTTGCTCCATGTATATGCCGTATTGAGCAGAAAGAAAAAAGTAATGAAATATCAAGGCCACTGGAAACATGCCTCACCTTCGGAACAGCTGCTCTGTATTATATACAGAACGGAATCGGGAAAGAGCTGACAGAGGAGGAACTGGTGCAGAAACTTCAGGAGTGTGAAGATGCAGACCTGGTTCCACTCAGCACCAATGCACGGGACATTGTCAACATGTGCATGTGCGACAGAGAATCGTGCCAGTTTATGCGATACCTGAGAAAATTTGACAAACCTGCATTGCAGGTTCATGCTTCATTTTTTGCGGCAATTGATACAGGCACATGTATAGGCTGCGGTAAATGCGCGAAGAAATGTCAGGTTGATGCAATTATTCAAAGCGGTTTAAAAACAGCAAAAGGTAAAGAGATTCTTTCTGTAAACAGGGACAGGTGCATCGGCTGCGGTTTATGCGTAAAAGGGTGTCCTGAGAATTCCATTACAATGATGGAGCGGGAGGATGCGCGGGAAGTCCCGGCTACACCTGCAGAGATGTATGCCAGAATAGCTGCCGAAAGATAATTAACTCTATTATATTCAGGGCAGATGATGATCCTGTAATATAATCTGCCCACTATAAACCTGAAATAATTTCCAGCTCCTTAAAAAGTATTTCTGCTGCCTCATCCGGTTTTTCCATGGGAAAAAGATGCCCGCCCGGTGATGTAAGCAACCTTAACCCGTGGCGGGCGGTGAATTTTCTAAGTGTAGAAAGATGAACACCATGACTCCTGTCTCCATAGATCATGGAGCCTGGCATAGAAATAGGCTTTCTGTATGTTCCCATGTTATGAGGCATAGTCTGGAAAATTTTCACTTCAATGTCTGGATCATAATGGAGGCAATAGCCGCCTCTGCAGGGTTTAACTCCGCTTTCAATATAGTCATGAAGGCACTGCGGATGAAACCCGGCAAAAAGTTTTTTACTCTGAAAATAATTGTTTACCTCATCCATATCACTCCAGAAAGACCTGCGCCCTCTGGACTGCCCTGCCGGTGTAATGCGGTCAGCCAGGCCGGTTAGTTTTAAAATATTAAACAAAACACCCCGGAAGCCTGTAACAAAGGGGGGGTCAAGCATAACTATCCCCTTAAAAAGATGAGGCTTTTTCCATGCAGCTATAAAGGTAACAAGGCTCCCCAGGGAGTGGCCCACACCTATTACAGGCTCAGCAGTTTCTTTTTTTATATTTGCAATAAGTTCATCTGCAAGGTTGGTCCAGTTATTATTAACAGGATAGAGAGGATTATGGCCCAGCCTGTCCATGGCAATAATATTATATTTTTCCTTCAAAGGCTCAAGCATTCTTTTATAGGTTCCACCGGGGAAACCATTTGCATGGGCAAAATGGATTGTATCCTTTTTCATCTGCAATTCCTTAAAGAGCCGAATTATTTACCAGTTAGTACAGGCTAAACTCAAGTTTGAGTAAATATTTTATGCCATAAAAGTATATATGTCAAGCATGGATTTTATATCTGTAAAAGAATCATGCTTCCCGGATAAGATATTAAAAAAAGCACAGAAGGTTATTTTCTAAAAGGTCTTTGACATCTCTTTTCGATAAATTAATTTTACCGACTTGTATTTTTAAAGGTACATATACTAAGAAGTATCTTCTCAGAGTCCCGCATTAGACAGGTTCCTGAATACCTTTTCAGGCCTGAACCTTATTCAGCCATTATTTCCGGTATACACTGAAATAAACTCACAATAAAAGGAGACATACCATGAAAAAATTAATTACATCTTTTTTAATTATTTCCTGTATTATGCTTATAGCTGCATCAGTAACAGGGCAGAGCGGTAAAAGAATAACCGAAGCTGACA
>CAYYKZ010000243.1:0-4598 GCA_964468455.1 uncultured Leptospirales bacterium
ATTGACTACATAAATAAAAAATCCCCGAAACCTTAAGGTCGCGGGGATACCCTTTTTCATCCTCGTAACTTTCCATATAAACCAATCTCCGTGGCCTATGGATAAAATACAATCAGGTATTCTGGCTTCCGGATCATCCTAATCACCGCGCCTTCCCGGCATAAGAGCCAGTGGCATATTACGGCTTTCGTTCCCGGTCACAGCGGCGGGTCCGCTCCCGATTTTAACGGGATTCCCTCACCCCATGGGGGATGCCTTCTTTTAAGAAGGAAAAGTATTTATTTATGTAAAGATCAATTTAATAAAACAGAATAATGCTACCAGTTTATGTCAAGATAAAAATACATTGACAGAATGCAAATATTTTCGCTCCATCAGGCAGAATATATTGATTTAAAAAAATAATAAAAACATTTACCGTATTAAACTCATCAAATGCATCAATGTGTGCGCGGCTTCCGGGTAAAGGACGGCTTTAACTCCGGTAAAGCTGTTAATAGAAAAGGAGAAATCTTTGAAAAATCAGCTTCACCTTTTAATCGTAATATTTCTCCTCATCTCATGCGGAAGCGAAACTCCCGTCTCTTCCTATAAAGATGTGAAGGTAACCCGGATTGTATCCCTTTCACCCTCAATTACTGCCCAGATTCTTGACCTTGAAAGCCCGGACCTTATAGCGGGTGTTACAACCTATTCGCCTCCTCTTCCCCATAAAGCTGAAATTGTGGGAAACATTACCAATCCCAATATAGAAAAGATAATTCTTCTTAAACCTGATGCTGTTCTCTACTCAGTTGAAGACGCGGCAGTTCAGAGAACTGAGCAGCTTGCTGCACTGGGAATAGAACTCTTCTCATTCAGAAAAAATGCTGATTACAGAACTATCTGTGACAATTACAAAACCCTTGCCCGCATAATAGGCAAAGAGGAACTTGCTGAGAAAAAACTTGCACTATACAACCGGAAACTTGAAGAGATAAAAATAAAATCAGAGAACCTGAAAAAACCTTCAGTGGCATTTTTTGTTTCCCAGGAGCCTCTTATTACTGTTTCAGGTGAATCTTTTATAAGCGGTATCATTAATGATGCAGGCGGGGACAACAGCTACAGCAGCATGGAGAAAGCCTATCCCCTTATTTCTGCTGAATCACTTATTATTATTAAGCCGGATATAATTATTTCAATGATGCCGGATGCTGAAGTATTTTTCAGAAAAATTCTTTCAGCATATAAACTGGGCGAATCCGGACTATTTTACAACATATACTCAATTAATCCTGACCTTGTTGCGCTCTATACTCCGGAAAATTATATACACTCCGCTGAAAAAGTGCATAATATAATAGCGCTATACAGTAAAAAAAAGAAGGAGGAATAATCCATTTGAAACAGCAGAAATTATTTATTCCTCTGACTATATTTTTATTTATCTCGGCATTACTGATAATAATTTCTTTATCTATGGGAACAATATTTATTAATCCCATTGAAATAATCTCAGGTCTGGCTGGAACAGGCCCGGTACCTGAAGAATATATAATTCTGAAAATGCGTTTCACAAGAATTATTCTTGCAATGACTGTGGGATCATCACTTGCTGTAAGTGGTGTTATGTTTCAGTCGCTTCTCAGAAATCCCCTGGCTGATCCATTTATTATAGGTGTTTCAAGCGGTGCTGCCCTGGGAGCAACAGCGGCAATAGTATTTTCCATGGCAAATATTTTTGTGGTAATATTTTCCTTTGCAGGGGGCATTGCTTCAATCACCCTGGTATACTTTCTCTCCAGAAGACTCAGGTTCGGCACATCATCCATGATACTTGCCGGCATTGCATTAAGTTTTATATTCTCTGCCGCGGTTCTTCTTCTTTATTCAGCAGCAAAGGCTGAACATGTTCACAAGGCAATCATGTGGCTCATGGGTGATCTCTCTATCGCCCGATACAGCATACTTGCAGAAATATCTTTTGCATCCGGAATTCTTATACTTCTATCTATGATATATTACAGGCATCTTGATATAATTTCATTCGGCCATTCATTCTCAAAAAATCTGGGAGTAACCGAAAGGAACACTGCAGCAGTATTCTGGATCGCATCACTCCTGGCAGCTCTCTCCGTTTCATTATGCGGAGTAGTCGGTTTTGTCGGCCTCATTATTCCTCATATTATCCGAATCTTTTTCGGGCCTGCTCACATTAGGCTTATTCCTCTATCCGCACTTGGGGGAGCCTTGTTTCTGATGACAGCTGATACCTTTGCCAGATCTGCAGTACCTCCCTATGAAATACCGGTAGGAATAATAACGAATTTCTTTGGAGGGATATTCTTTCTTATTTTTCTTTTCCGTAAAAGGGACACAGTATGAACCCGGTTTTTGAACTTAAAAATTTAAATGCAGGATATGAAGAGATCAAAGTTCTGCACGACATTAATCTGACTGTCCGGGAAGGAGATTTTATTGCCATTATAGGCCCCAATGGAGCAGGAAAGAGTACAATGCTTAAAACAATGGCCGGCCTCATAAAACCTTCTTCAGGCGAAATACTCTTTAAAGCCTGCCCCATGTCCAGGTACAGCCGCAGAGACCTGGCTTTAAATTTTTCAGTTGTGCGCCAGTTCCAGGAAAACCTGCTCCCCTTTACAGTTATTGATTTTATTAAGCTGGGCAGATTCCCCCATCAGAAACTGTGGCAGATGGAAACTGACATAGACAGAAAAATCATATCAGATGCAATTCAAATGACAGGAATATCCCATCTTTTGAACAGGCAGATTACAGAATTATCCGGCGGCGAACAGCAGCTTGTTTTCATTACGCAGGCCCTGGTGCAGAACAGCAATACAATCATACTTGATGAACCGGTGTCCCATCTGGATATTAACCACACTACAATGATTATGGACATCCTCCACAGACTTAACCTTCATGGTACAACAATAATTACAGTTCTACATGACATGAATCTTGCTTCAGATTACTGCAGCAGAATCTGCGCCCTCAAGAAAGGAGGAATCTTTTTAGACGGCGCACCGGATGAAGTGCTGAAATATAATCTCATTGAAGAACTTTTTGAAACTCCCTGTGTGGTTCTTGACAATCCGATTACACATAAGCCCTTTGTATACCCTGTGCCTGAATATATTACAAAAAAATAGATTTAAATCAGTATTTATTCCTGAACTTATTTTTATTCAGAGCATTCACTTTTACACTAAAAAATAATCATAGAATTAACACTGTTTTTGTATTGATCTTTTTTTCACAATATAAATTCTGTTCTGAAAATTAAATTTGAAAATCAAAGGTAAAAAATGTTCCATCAGATTATAACATTTATTGTAGAAACAGTATCAAGCCTGGGGTATCCGGGAATTTTCGCATTAATGTTTCTTGAAAGCTCATTTTTCCCTTTCCCCTCAGAAGTGGTTATGATACCGGCGGGATATCTTGCAGCAACCGGTGAAATGAATATGTTTCTGGTAATACTCTGCGGTACTGCAGGGAGCCTGGCTGGTGCACTTTTTAATTATGTTCTGGGATACAAGCTTGGGAGGCCCTTCTTTCTAAAATACGGGAAATATATAATGTTTAATGAAGATAAATTTCTTAAGGTTGAAGGGATGTTTTTAAAACATGGTGAGATTATAACCTTCATTGCGAGGCTGATCCCCGGAATACGTCAGTACATATCTTTTCCTGCAGGAATCACCGGCATGGGGCTATTCAGGTTTTCCCTCTTCACTACTGCCGGAGCAGGTATATGGGTAACAATTCTTGCTTTACTTGGTTATTTTGTGGGACAGAACCAGAATCTTATTAAAATGTATCTTAACCAGATAGTTTACGCACTGCTTCTGTTTTCTGCTATTCTTGCAGCAGTATATATATACTGGCATTACTTAAAGAAGAAGAGAGAAATTTAATCTTTAAAAAAATATAAATCAATCTACTGTTGACAAATTTCAAACCTGCTGTATATTTTTACTCATATTGCCGGGGGGATTAATGAACCAGTCGATCGTATTTCTCACTCTTCTCATCGCCCTTTTCCTCTTTGCATGGGGAAAAATACGTCATGACTTTGTAGCACTAATTGCCCTTTTTATAGTTACTGTTACCGGAATAGTACCCGGGCATGAAGCCTTTTCCGGATTCGGCCATCCGGCTGTAATTACTGTTGCCGCGGTTTTAATAATAGGTAAAGCCCTTGAAAGTTCAGGAGTTGTTGATTTCCTGGGGGAAACAGTTTCTAAAACAGGCAGCAGTTTCCCTGTTCAGGTTATAACCCTCTGTTTCCTTACTGCTGCTGCTTCCGCTTTCATGAACAATGTAGGAGCACTGGCCATCATGATGCCTGTGGCAATCCACCTTGCGCGAAAAAACGGCAATTCGCCATCTCATATATTAATGCCACTTGCCTTTGCGTCTCTTCTGGGGGGTATGACAACAATGATAGGTACCCCGCCTAATATTATAATTGCAACTATAAGAGAGGACTCTCTGGGTAAACCCTTTGGCATGTTTGACTTTTTACCTGTTGGAATAGTTGTGGCACTTACAGGGGTTGTTTTTGTTACACTTCTGGGATGGCGTTT
>CAYYKZ010000244.1:0-4581 GCA_964468455.1 uncultured Leptospirales bacterium
TCTTTTATAAAATAGTAAATATTAAGGAAATTTCCATACTTCCTGAAAAGAATTTTTTTTTTTGATATAATTTATGAGTTTTAATTTCTTAATTATTAATAAAAGTATAATTCTTTAATGCTCACTATTGCTGAAGGAGTGATGGGAACAGCATTATTGAAATGATTTTAAGGATGTAACAGGATGAGAAAACTTTTACGCAATGACCTTTGCTGGTGCGGAAGCGGCAAAAAATATAAAAAGTGTCATATGGAATCGGATATGCTTTCTGGCGGGCCTCCGGGGGGAAAAATCAAACCTCCTAAAGGAATTAAAATAAAGAGTGCTGAGGATATTAAGGGACTTAAAAAATGCGGAATTCTTACCAGAGAAATACTTGATATGGTGGGATCAGAAATAAAAGCAGGTATATCTACAGAGGAAATAAACAGCTGGGTTCATGAGTATACTGTGAAAAATGGCGCAATACCAGCTCCGCTTAACTATAATGGTTTTCCGAAAAGTGTATGTACGTCGATAAATGATGTTATATGCCATGGTATTCCCAATGAGTCTGAAATTCTTAAAAATGGTGATATTATAAATGTTGATGTAACATGCATTCTTGATGGTTATTATGCTGATGCAAGCAGAATGTATTTAATTGGAGAAGCTGACAGGAATGCGGAGAAACTTGTCCGTGTTGCAAAAGAGTGTCTTGATTTGGGGATTCAGCAGGTGAAGCCTTATAATGATTTCGGGATGATAGGGCAGGTTATTGAAAAGCATGCTGTTGAAAACGGCTTCTCTGTTGTTCGGGATTATGGAGGCCATGGTATAGGTAAAAAATTCCATGAAGAACCCCATGTGCATCATTATAATGCCGGCTTCAGGGGCATTCCCATGTTTCCGGGGATGGTCTTTACAATTGAACCGATGATAAATGCAGGGCGTTACGAATCAAAGCTTTTGCGGGACAACTGGACAGCTGTTACAGCTGACGGTTCTCTTTCTGCCCAGTGGGAACATACACTCTGTGTAACTGATGATGGCTGTGAAATAATAACAGAGTAAAAAAAGGCGAAGAATATGGCAGATTTTAAAATAATTACTCCTGAAGAGATAAAGGGGAACCCCTTCAGTCTGGTAGGTGGGGACTGGATGCTCATTACAGCCGGAACTCCGGATAACTATAATACAATGACAGCTTCATGGGGTTCCATGGGTGTGCTGTGGCATAAGAATGTATGCACAATCTATGTAAGGCCTCAGAGGTATACTTATGAGTTTCTTGAGAGGAATGATACTTTTACTCTTTCATTTTTTGATGGTAAATACAGGGATGCTCTTAAGTTCTGCGGCTCAAAATCGGGGCGAGATTACAATAAGGCTAAGGAAACAGGCTTAACTGAATTTAAAACAGAAAGCAGCAGTGTAGGCTTTAATGAGGCAGAACTGATTATTGAATGCAGAAAAATCTATTATCAGGATATTAATCCGGATAACTTCCTTAATGATTCCATTAGCGGAAATTACACCTCTTCAGATTATCACAGGGTATATACTGGTGAAATAATCAGGGTTTACAGCAAATAGTAACAGGATAAAAAAATGAATGGTTATGCAAAATCGGACAACTGGGTTCCGAAATTAATAATAATAAATGTAGTGGTTTATTTTCTGCAGGGTTTTTTTGCGGAAAACATGATGAATATGTATATCCCCTACGGAGAGCAGGTTATTGAGCGGCAGATGCCTGCAATAACATATTATCTGGGGCTTACACCTGCTATTGTTTTCCAGAAAGGATATATATGGCAGGTATGTTCATATATGTTTCTTCACGGAGGCATGTTCCATATATTTCTGAATATGTATGCTCTGCTGCTTTTCGGATCGCATATAGAACATTTATGGGGATCGAAAAAGTTTCTTTTTTATTATTTTTTTACCGGGATTGGAGCAGGGCTTGTAATACTTGGAATTAATATGGCTTCAGGCGCTCCGGCTGCGTATATTCCGACAATAGGTGCGTCAGGTGCGGTCTTCGGGGTTCTTCTTGCTTTTGGAGTACTATTCCCGGATGTGGAAATCCTTTTATTTTTTATTCTTCCGATCAAGGCCAAGTTTCTTGTAATCCTTTATGGCGGGATTGAGTTTTATTCACTTTTAACAATGGGTACTTCAAGCAGTGTATCCCATGTGGGACATCTTGGAGGACTCTTTTTCGGACTATTATTCTTTTTTATAATGAAACGTAGAGGCATAGAATTCAAGGCAAAGAAGATAAGGGCCAGAATGAGTAAAGAGGTGCGCGAGAGAGACGCTCAGCTTTCCATGGCTGACAGCTCCAGGGATGGTATTTTAAAACTGCTTGTTAAGCTGAAGGATAAAGGATCTGATGCTCTCACTGATGATGAGTATCAGGCACTCAAACATGCGTCGATTCTTGCTGATGACAGTGATGAACTCTGCGAAGAGGGGGACTTTAATATTGATGACAGGTATTGTCTTGACTGTAAGGATATTGATGCATGTATAGCCAGAGAAATAAAGAGGCATTTATGATTCCTGTGAAAATAACATTAAGACAGGGAGCTACTGTTCCTGAATATACAAGCATCGGAGCTGCAGGTGCTGATTTATCAGCCGCGCTTGATGAATCTGTAACAATTGATCCTGGTGAAACTATTCTTGTGCCTACAGGGATAGTTTTGTCAATCCCTCCGGGATATGAAGCACAGATAAGGCCGAGGAGCGGACTTGCATTAAAGCATGGCATTACTTTCCTTAACTCTCCCGGCACAATAGATTCAGATTACAGGGGTGAAGTTAAGATAATAATGACCAACCTGGGGAAAAAGCCTTTTACAATTGAAAACGGGATGAGAATAGGGCAGATGGTTTTTTCAAAAGTATACAGAGGGGAATTTATAATAACAGATGAACTGGATGAGACAGATAGAAATGAAGGAGGATTCGGTCATACCGGAATATGAGAAATAGTAAAACAAAAAACAGCGGAAAAGTGAACATTATACCCCTGGGAGGACTTGGGGCTATTGGGAAGAATATTACTCTTTTTAAACAGGGTGATGATATTATAGTTGTAGACTGCGGCATAATGTTCCCCAGAGAGGAGATGCCTGGTATAGATTATATTATACCTGATATGTCGTACATACGTAAAAATAAAAGTAAAATAAAGGCAATTGTTGTAACTCACGGGCATGAAGATCATATCGGTGCTATCTCCTTTCTTCTCCAGGAGGTACATGTCCCTATTTATGCTACAAAACTTACAGTTGGACTTATCAGAAGCAGGCTTGAGGAAAGATCTCCGGGATATGTTCCTGATTTCAGGGAGGTTGAACCGCGGCAGATAGAGGAAATCGCATCATTTACAGTGGAATTTATAAGGGTTAATCATTCTATTATAGGAGGGGTTGGCCTTGCCATTGGAACTCAGGCCGGGACTATTATTCATACCGGTGACTTTAAAATAGATTTTTCCCCTATGGATGGAGAAGTAACTGATATATACAGATTCGCGCATTATGGAGAAAAAGGGGTAATGCTCCTTATGTCTGACAGTACCAATGCTGAAAGAGAGGGATTTACCAGGTCCGAGTCTATGGTATCTGAAAGGCTTTCCGATATTTTTTCGGAAGCAAACGGCAGAATTATTATAGCTTCATTTGCCTCAAACATCCAGAGAATACAGCAGATTTTTGATACGGCATTTAAATATAACAGAAAAGTTGTTATTTCCGGACTTACCATGATAAAGAATATTGAGATAGCACGGGAGCTGGGTTTTCTTAATGTCCGGGATGACCTTATGGTAGGAATTGATGATGCAGGAAAACTCCCCCCTAAAAAAATTGTCATCATCGGAACAGGAACCCAGGGCGAGCCAATGTCAGCCCTTTCAAGAATGGCATTCGGAAGCCACAGAAATTTTATTATCGGCGCAGGTGACACTGTAGTTATTACAGCGTCAGTTATTCCAGGTAATGAAAGAATGGTTAATAATATTGTAAATGCACTTATGGAAATAGGTGCACATGTGTATTATGACAAGGAGCAGGAAATACATGTTCTGCTCCTCAATAACATAACATTCGAGCAGATCACCCTCTTCAAACTCGTGGAATTGCTTCATTGTTATGCCACATTCAAAGCCTTCTCGGACTTCACGGACATCATCTTTACCACGTTTTAGTGACCCAATCTCACCTTCATAGATCGCTTCGCTGTTGCGGATCACTCTGATCTTACCATTCCGGCGAATTTCGCCGTCAACCACCCGGCAGCCGGCAGCCATACTGAATTTGGAGACCTTGAAGATCTGCAAAACCTTCGCCTTGCCGACAACCTTTTCAACCATTTCAGGTTCCAGCATACCCTTGATAGCTTTTTCAATATCTTCGGTAAGCCGGTAAATAATCGTATATAACCGGATGGAGACACGCTCTTTTTCCGCCAGCCGTTCTGCAGCGTTATCTGCCTCAACAGCAAAGCCAACTACGATGGCATCTGAGGCGTTTGCCAACATCACATCGCTTTCGGAAATATTACCGGTTTCAGCATGCAGAACTT
>CAYYKZ010000245.1:0-4578 GCA_964468455.1 uncultured Leptospirales bacterium
GGGAGAAGAATCTTACCGCTCTCAAACATAAGCATAAATATTTCCAAACGCATATTCCGCATTGTTACTTCTTTTCCGGCAAAACCTGTCAGATAATGCCTTGTTACAGATGCAAGTGATTCATATATCCATGAACTGAAAACAAAAATAACAAGACATCCGGTGATAACAACAATTGCCTGCGCCAGTTCCTGAGTCTTGGCAACCTTACCCTTTTCACGCTCTTCCCGGAGTTTTTTCTCCGTAGGTTCTTCAGTACGACCTTCATCTTCAGCTGAAAAAAGCTGGAGATCAAACCTGAAAAGTTCGGCATCTTCATAATCTGTAAAATATATATCGATCTCTTTTATCATCCTGGCCAGTTCCTGAGCATTCCTGTTAAAAGTTCAAACCCTCTCTCAAGGGCCACGCGCATTATTCTGATTACAAGAGGAGCTGAAATAACAAGTATCGCAAAAGCTACAATAATCTTAAAAGGAAATCCAAGCATCATTATATTCATCTGAGGCGCAACCTTGGCCAGAACTCCCATACTTACTGTAACAAGAAAAATCGTTGCTACAACAGGAAGTGCCATTTTAAGAGCCACTATAAACATCCCGGAAAAAGAATGCACCATCAGCTTCAAAATTCCCCCTGTAGCAGCCTGACTCAATCCGAATAGCGGTGCAAGTTCAAATGATCTGAAAACAGCCTCTATCATAAAATGATGCCCGCTGATAGCCAGGAATAAAAGCAGCCCTATCATATTTTTCAGCTGGCCAATAAGAGGAACCGAAACCTGAGCCATCGGATCAAGAACCTCATTTATACCGAATCCTATCTGTACCGCAAAATACTGCCCAGACAGCTGAAACGCTGTAAAAATAATGGAAATCATAAAACCTATCAGTATTCCTATAAGGGCATGCTGTATCACCAGAAGGTAATAATACCCCATGGAATCAGGGATCTTCAATGCTCCTGAAGATATAACAGGAAATACAACCAGACTCACCATAAAAGAAAGGAGAGCCTTCATACGAAACGGAATAACCCCACTTGAAAAAAATGGGGCTATCATTATCATAGCATTTATCCTTACAAGAACAAGGAGAAATGCCTGAAAATTATTTACAAAATATTGCATAAACCTCTTTAACCAACACCAATTTTTTCAATGAGCATAAAAAGGTTAACTGTATAATTTACCAGCATATGAATCATCCAGGGACCGAAAAAGATTATTGCAAAAAATATGGCTATAATCTTAGGTACAAAAGTTAATGTCTGCTCCTGAATAGATGTTGTTGTCTGTATTATCGAGACTATGAGGCCCACAAACATCCCCACTCCAAGTACAGGAGCGGCAACAACAAGAGTAATCATCAGAGCTTCTCTTAATATTTTTATAATAACTATATCTGTCATATCACTTCTCCCTTATCACCTGAAGGATTTCACCAGTTCGTAAATAAGCAGATTCCACCCGTCAACAAGCACAAACAGAATAAGCTTGAATGGCAGTGAAATCATTACAGGAGGAAGCATTATCATACCCATTGCCATAAGCGCGCTTGCAATTACCATATCAATTACAATAAAAGGGAGGAAAAGATATATCCCTATCTCAAAAGCCACCCTTAATTCGCTTATCATAAATGCCGGGATAAGACAATAGGTGGGAACATCCGCCCTGTTTTTAGGCTTCTCAATATTTGACAACTTGATAAAAAGCGCTATATCCTTTTCTCTTGTCTGCTTGAACATAAATTCCCGCAGCGGCTCAATTCCCCTGTCATAAAACTGCTGATTTGAAATTTTACCCTGCAGATAGGGCTGAAGCGCCTTATCATTCATTTCATTAAAAGTAGGGGCCATTATAAAAAAAGTTAAAAATAGTGAAAGTCCCACTATAACCTGTGTAGGAGGCATCTGCTGAAGAGAGAGCGCCCTTTTAACAAAATCCAGGACAATTACAACCCTGGTAAAAGCTGTGGTCATTAAAATAATAGACGGAGCCAGGGTCAGTATGGACAGCAGAAACAATACCTGCAGACTCAGGGCCACATCTTTGGGACTTGTTGCCTCTGAAATATCGAAAGCTATTTTAGGGATCGGCATTCTTACACCGCCCGCATCCTGAGCCATGAGAAGCACAGGAAATGCGAGAAAAAATCCGATAAAAGCTATTGCTGAATATTTAATCTTCATGTGACCCGTTCATTTTTTTCAGTCTGTTTTTCTGACCATTAAGATAAGAGACATCAAAATCATCTTCTGATATCTCTTCCATTTTATATGACTTACCCCTATCCTCTTTTTTCCCGCTTATAAGAGTAAAGGCTTTACCTATCTGCTCAGTAAGAATGTCCTGAAAACCTTTTCCTGAAACCGGTGCTGATCTTGAACTTAAAAGCCTTATCCTGTCGATTTCATCTTTATCCGTTATTTCAGTAAGAAGATTTATATTATTATCAGAAACACCCAGCAGAAAAACCTTCCCAGCCATATCGACAACATGAAGGGTTTTCCCAGGCCCCAGAGGAGAAACAGAAAGAACCTGAATAACATTCTGACCTGAAATCTGGATACCGGACTTCTGCTGAATAAACCTTAAAAACATGTAAAAACCAACTGCAAGAAGACCAAGAACAAAAATACTCTTCATCATAAGCCAGCCGATGGATTCCTCCTCCACCTGAGGCCTGAAATCATCCTCGCCAAAGCCTTCACCAGGCGCTTTTTCGGCCTCTTCACCACTCTTCTGCGTTATGTCTCCTTTCTCTGCAGTACTTTTTCCGTTATTTCCATTTACATCCTGAGCAGAAACATAAGATGCAGTAATGCTGCTCAAGGATAAAAAGAAACCGAAAATAATAAGAATAAAAAAAACTCTAATCCTTACAACCGGCTTAACCCGATATGATAATATATTATTATGTCTCATAATGTTTTACTTTTACACAACCAGCCCTGTTTTATTAATGAAAGTGCCCGATTTCAACTGCTTTAATAAAGAAACACCCTGCAGACCTGACTATTGTCAGAGAGCAGGTTATTACACTGAGAATCGGAATCCCTACTTGTGTACAGTCCGGAATCTTTCATCCTGACTGACAATATCAGTTACACGAACCCCGAAATTTTCATCTATTACAACTACTTCGCCTTTAGCTATAAGCTTTCCATTAACAAGCAGGTCAACCGGCTCACCTGCAAGTTTATCAAGTTCGATAATTGAACCTTCACCAAGTCCAAGTATGTCCTTAACGAGCTTGGATGTACGTCCCAGCTCAACTGTCATAGTCATCTCAACATCAAGAAGAAGACTTATATCGCCATATCCTCCTGTTGTGATACTTTCACCCATTTGAGGAAAGCGGACAGAACTGATCTGCGCCTGTGGAGAACTCTGCTGCTGCTGAGGAGCTGAAGCCCCGCCTCCGGTACGACCCAGAGTAGATGCTATACTGCTGTCCATTATATGGTACAGCTTGGAATTCATTACCCCGTCAATAATAATATCATAAGTAATTTTTACCAGTTCCCCTTGAGGAAGCTGAAGTTCAGAACCGCCTCCTGCAACTGAAACAACAGCGGGTGTGGTATTAACAGCACCGCCGGTTTTATTACCGAATTGAGTTGCCATTGATGAAATAAACTGATTTGTAAATTCCTGAATAGTGCTCTGGTGAGCATCAGATATTTCAGAAGGCACTGTTCCGGATTCATCCCCCATCATAAGGGATGAAATTGCACCTGCATCATTATAATTAAATACAACAAGATTTTTCCCGTTTATACTTCCAGTGTAGTCCATTGACACCTGAACGAATCGACCCTGAAAATCATTTCTCATGGCATCCTGAGGCTTAACCTCAATAACAGGATTAGACAGAACAAGATTTTTCCCGCCCAGATACCCGCTCAAGGATGGAGCTACAAGTGCTACAGCGGAATTAACAAGATTCCGCAGATTACCCTGCTCTGCCGGAGTAAACAGAGAAGACCCGCCTCCGGAAAAGGACATGTCTCCGCCCCCAAGAGGATCCGGACCTGAGGTTATATCATCAGCCCCCTGCAATAGAGCATCAATTTCGTCTTGTGATAAGGAGCCATCACCCATAGTTCCCTCCGATTCAGTCTATTCTCACTTACCCTACTGCCGGGCAGATCAATTTATTACAAATTCTTTAAAATATATTTCTTTAATCTTTCCGGAAATAAGCCTGATATTTATATGAGCCTTTATCTCTTCTCCGAGAGTCAAGGCACCGCTGACAGAATTTAATTCTTCAAAAGTTTTACCCTGAAGAAGTATATTAATAATATGCTGTATCTCATCCCTGCGCCTTATAAGCTCATTGTTCAGCTCAGGACTGGCTTCATATGCCAGGGAAATCTGAAGCTTTATAAAATGGGGCTCCGCATCCGACGTAGTTTTCGAAAACGCAGGAAGCTCATAGGTCGCAAGCGGCGGAGGCGGTGGTGCAGCAATTATATCCTGGCTCTTTTCATACCTGCTCTCCTGAACATTTTTAGCAACCAGAAAAGAGATACCAATCATAAGCACAACCAGTATTATACCGCCTGCCA
>CAYYKZ010000246.1:0-4554 GCA_964468455.1 uncultured Leptospirales bacterium
GGGTATGTTTCCACAGTAAATGCTTCTGTTACCTCTACGCTTCCTCTATCTGCAATGCGGCTTACGTCATTTCTTATCATATCAGTAATCATAAGATTTTCAGCACGGTTTTTTTCTGAATCAGCCAGCCATTGAATATTACGTTTATCCTCTTCAGGTGTTTTCCCTCTTGGGGCTGTCCCTTTCATGGGGCGTAATGTTATGGTGTTTTTATTTTTTATAAAAAAAAGTTCGGGTGAAAATGAACAGAGGGCATAATTATCACTTTCGATATAAGCGGCATAATCAACTTCAGCCTCCGGGAGTATATGGCAGAACAGGGCAAAGGGGCTGCCTGCAAAATCCGTTTTAATCGGGAAGGTGAAGTTAACCTGATAGGTGTTTCCATTTTCCAGATGCCTTTTTATATCATTAATTTTGCTGCAGTATTCATCAAAACTGATTGATGGATGCCAGGTCCCTGAATAAAAGGTCTCATCATTTTTTAAAAGCTGAATGGGGGAATTTATTGTTTCAGCTTCTCTGTAAAGCGCAAATGATATGAGGGGGACAGATTTATCATCAGCTTTTACTTTAAAGTTTTTTTCAAAGGCAGGTGAAGCCTGATAGGAAATGAAACCGGCAGAAAAGAGTCCTCTTCTTTTTGTTTCGCGATCAACTATTTTCAGTATCCTGTTAACATGTTCAATGGAAAAGGATGTGTAAAGTGCTGCAGGCCTGGTGAAATTTAGCCACTTTTTTGCACAGGGGTCGTAGATTACTGCACGCATTATATTATTTCGGAAGGTGATGATGCGTGGACAGGATTAACCTGTTCCACGCGCATACATCACTATGAATGTTTATTAATTCGCGGATTTTATCTGATCCCAGATTTTGGAGTATTTGATATTGTTTTCACCTAAATCTGTAAGTACATCACTTCTATCAATCACTCTTCTGGGAGGATTAATCGCAGGATTGGACATGAATTCCTCATCCATCAGTTTCTGGGCTTCAATGTTCGGTGAAAGGTAATAGACAAACTCCATGTTTGCTTTTGAAATTTCCGCCTCAAGCATAAAGTTTATAAACTTGTATGCAAGCTCGGGATTCTTTGCTGTTTTAGGAATTACCATGTCATCGCCGCTTATTGAAGTACCCTCTTCAGGAATGGCAAAGGCCAGGTCACTGTTTTCATCAATAAGCTGAAGCGCGTCTCCATTGTATGTATGGATAAGAACAAATTCCCCTGAGGATAGTCCCCTCTTTGCCTCATCAACATCAAACTTTGCAATGTTCTGTTTCCATTTTATTACGGTTTGTTTTGCTTTTTCCAGCTCTTTCTCATCCAGTGTGTTGTAGCTGTATCCATGATACTTGAGGGCAGCTCCGATTGTTTCCCTCAGGTCATTCAGGAGTGTCATCCGTCCTGCCAGGTCTTTTCTGGAGAACATTGACCAGGAGGCTTTAAAATCGGGGATACGATTTTTATTATATGCTATACCCGCATAAGTGAGCATATAGGGTACGCTATATTTCATTTCAGGATCAAGGCCCTTTCTCAGGTATGCGCTGTCCAGGTTCCTGAGATTTTCAATTTTGCTGTGATCAATTTCACTTATCAGCTGCTGTTCATACATTATTTTTGCCATGTAACCGGAAGGAAACATTACATCATATCCGGAGGCGCCCGCCTTAATCTTGGCATATAAAGCTTCGTTTGAATCAAAGTAGTTCATTACAACTTTGCAGTTGTATTTCTGTTCAAATTTTTCTATCACTTCAGGATTCATGTAATCTGCCCAGTTGAATATGTGAAGTTCATTTTTTCTGTTCCCGCACGAAAGAATAAGCATGGGGCAGGCTGCAAGGATTAAAGCTTTTAAGGCAATTTTTTTCATTTCTTTTCCTCCAGTAGTTTCTTTGTAAAAAATATAATAATAAAAGTGAAAGCAATCATTATAACAGACAGGGCGTTTATGACAGATGGCGACCCGTGACGCATCATACTGTATATGTAAACAGGGAGCGTTGTTGAACTTGGCCCTGATACAAAGAATGTAATAACAAAATCATCAAGTGACAAGGTAAATGCCAGAAGCCCTCCGGCAGCGATACCAGGCGCAAGAAAAGGGATAAGTATTTTTCTTACAGCCGTGCTCCATGTGGCTCCAAGGTCAAGTGCTGCCTCAATTATGGTGTAGTCGAAATCCTGAAACCTCCCAAGTACTACCATTGCAACATAACTTATGCAGAAGGTGGAGTGGGCCAGAAATATGGTCATAAGTCCAAGCTGTATTTTAAGTGAGACAAAAAAGAGGAGCAGGCTTATACCCATAAGAATATCCGGTATTACAAGGGGGAAGTAAATGAAAATATTGTGTCCCACCTGGAGTCTGGTTTTGTATCTGTAAAGAGCATATGCGGCCATTGTTCCAATTACTATTGATACAGTGGTTGAAGCTGTTGCTATAATCAGTGTATTTGATATTGCGTGCCATATATTTCTGTCGGAAAAAAGTTTCCCGTACCAGTCAAGTGTAAATCCCTGCCAGGTGCCGCCAAAACGCGATGCATTGAATGACTGAATAAAAACTATTACCAGCGGAAGATAAAAGAAAACAAGAATTGCCGTTGTTATGTAAAAAGGGAAGCGGCTTTTCTTCATGGCTATATCCCTATTGAAGCGGAATTTTTTTCTTTAAAGAATCTTCTGGTAAGTGCAATTGCCACAGGTAATATAACAGCAAGTGTAAGTATGGCAGAAAGGGCACTGGCGTGGGGAAGGTTTCTGTCCACAAATGTTCGCTGCGCGATTTTGTTCCCGATCATTTCACCTGTAGGCCCGCCCACAAGGTCAGGGATAACATATGATCCGAGTGCAGGTATAAAAACAATAATTATTGCTGTGAAAAGGCCCTGTTTAATCCCCGGAATAAATACCCGTAAAAAAGCCTGTATTCTTCCAGCTCCAAGGTCAAAGGCTGCTTCCATTAAACTGAAATCGAATTTTTCAGCCGCAGCATATATGGGGAGAAGCGCAAATGGAAGATGAGTATAAACCAGAACTATAAGTACAGCCTCCGGCCTGTACAGGAGAAGTGAGTCAGGACTGGTAATGTGGAGCATGTCAAGTACCTGCTTTACTGCACCTTCAGGGTGAAGAAAAACCTTCCATGCAAAAATTCTTATGAGAAAATTTGTCCAGAATGGAACTATCACAAGCAACAGCACTATATCCTGTATTTTTTTTTGCAGCCTGGATATATAGTAGGCAGCCGGTATTGCAGTGATTATGCATAAAGCAGTTGATATAACACTTAACCAGATTGTTCTCCATATAATGGCGGGGTAGTTAGGGTTGCCCAGGTCCTTTATTGTCTGTAATGTCCACTCGCTTCCGATACCTCCATAGGGGTCGGCACTTCTGAAGGCCATGGCAATCACAAAGACAGTGGGTACCAGGAAAAATATAATGAGCCATCCCATTGAGGGGAGTGTTAAAAGGATTTCGTTTCTGCGCTTAAGATCCGGAAACATCAGTTTTCATCCTCTTCGTTTTCACCCGCTTCAACAGCAGCAATTACATCTTCATCCGGAAGGGTAAGGAGTGCTTCATCCTCCAGGTTATACTGCTCAAGCATGTAGCAGTAGTCAGCATGCCATGAAAGCCACACCTCATCGCCCCATGTAATCATCTTCTCATCAAGCATGTAGGTGTCGTGTAGTCTTTTTGCTTCAACAAGGGATTCATTAACCCTTACCCAGTATTTTGTGTGGTATCCCAGGTAGATGATTTCCTCAACAGTACCCTTTACTATATTGTATTTTTCAGATAAACTGGGTTTGTTAACTGAAATTGTAAATTTTTCCGGGCGTATGCTTAAATATACCCTGTCCCCTTTTTTAATTTTTTTGTCATTATAAACCAGCACATCTGTAAAGTAATCTATTGAAAGTTTACTGTATGGTTCATTCACCTCAGTAACATTTCCTTCAAAGAAATTGGTGTCACCAATAAACGCTGCAACAAAACTTGATCTTGGGGCCTCGTATATTTCAGTGGGAGTACCCACCTGTTCAACAATCCCTTCGTTTATAACTGCAATATTGTCACTTAAGCTCATTGCCTCGCTCTGGTCATGGGTAACATAAAGGAATGTTATTCCCACCTCGTCGTGTATGTTGTCAAGATCAACAAGCATTCGCTGGCGCAGCTTGAGGTCAAGGGCTGCAAGGGGTTCATCCAGCAGCAGAACCTGGGGACTGTTTATGAGGGCTCTTGCTATAGCTACGCGCTGTTTCTGCCCTCCGCTCAGTTTTTCAGGTTTCTTACCTGCGTGGTCGGTAAGCTGAATGAGTTCAAGGTATTTGTAAACTTCGCTTTTAACTTTTTTTTCATCAGCACCTGATACGCGAAGTCCAAAGGCAATATTTTCAAAAACTGTTAAATTGGGGAAAAGGGCGTAGTTCTGGAATACAGTGTTCACAAGCCTTTTGTTTTGTATAAGCACTGTTGCAACAGGACCTCTGCCCTTATCCAGTCTGGCTTCGATGACCACCGGTACACGT
>CAYYKZ010000247.1:0-4540 GCA_964468455.1 uncultured Leptospirales bacterium
CTGCTTCGGCATTTTTCTTTTCAGTAATTTCCCGTAAAATAACAAGAAAATTCTCATTCCCTGTATGGATTATCCTTGATTCATAATAAAAAGTTTTACTCCCCTCTTTTATTGCATATTCAAAAAACTGGACAGCCCCTGTTTCCATACCTTTGTAAAAATAATTCAAAGCCTTTGAATTTATTTCACCACTCCAGTATGTTTTTACAATTTCAGAGTATTCATCACCTACAGGTACTCCATTAATATTCACTTCAAAAAGAATATCAGGTATGGCGGAAAGAATTGTTTTATTATGAGCTTCACTCGCTCTCAGCCGTTTTTCCATATCAAACTTGTAAAGGGCCATATCTATTGCCGATTTAAGGAGATGGCTGCTGAATGGTTTTACAATATAATTCTGGGGCATCGATTTTTTTGCCCTGTCCAGGGTTAACTGGTCAGTTGATGCTGTTATATAAATAAAAGGGATATTATATTCACTATATATCTTTTCTGCTGCTTCAATACCGTCAATTTCCCCTGCAAGAGTGATATCCATAAGAACAAGGTGAGGTTTCTCTTTTTCTATTACTTTAATGGCCTCTTCACCTGAATCAACCACAGCTAAAACAGTGTATCCCGATTTAAGGAGCAGTTTCTGCAGAATAAGCCCTGAAGGCTTGTCATCTTCAACTACCAGAATATTAATCATTACGCTTTTGCCCCCGAATTATAGTAAAAAAACAGAATATAGAGCTGCACTTAAAGAATTATACTTGAAGTAGAATATTCAATTCATTAAATTTTATAAGTCAATATAAATTTAAAACTTATTGTTCCCTTTTTCAACCGGGCGCAGCTTAAAAAAGACAATTTTCTTGTTTTTAATATATAAATAATAGTAAAGGGAAATAATTTCCATGGATGAAATAATCATAAACAGCCATATAACCGATCTGCTGAAAAAAATGACCCCATTTGTAGATTATGCCAGTTTCAGCAAAATTATAAACAAACTAACCGATTATGCAGAAATACTCACAGAGGGGAAACTCTCAGGAATTATAAACCACAATTTCCGCATGAACAGTTCACAGACCAACATGGTTATTGACCTGTTGTGTACAATGCAGGCCCTTTCAAGAATTTACGACATAGCACAGAAAGGGAAAAGGGACCTTGAAGAGGAATATATTTCCAATATTTTCCCTGACGGAAGCAATCCGGCGTCAAGCTCTTCGTATATAAGCATACGTAACACCCTGGAAAACAGGCTCAACAACCAGGTTCAGCAGTATAACATGAATATGAACAAAAGCAACACCACAATGGCTATTCCAATAAATGAACTCCACGGCCATGTAAAAACCTATCGTGACCTGAGCACAAATAATGTAACAATTTCACACAAGGCGCAGCATGGCTATATTGCCGCGTCACTCCATGACGCTTATTTAACAATACAGAACAGGCTTGACTGGTGGGACGACCGTACATACATGAAATATTTTTTCAATGAGGATGACATCAACAAAAGGAACCTTAACCTCCTTACCAGGGAACCGCGCCTTTCCCTTTTTGAAATAAGCAATAACATAAAAAAGGTACTTAACTACTTCAATGAAATAAACCTTGCCAGGTTCAAAATTACACAGGACACGGGCGATACAGAGGGGGGGCCCGCAGATGATGACCGCAGCCCTCGTAATGACCATACATCAAAGTACTCTGACAAACTTTTAATGACCCCCTTTGGACGGCAGTACGGCACAAAAATTGATTCAATAATAAACAATATTTTCAGCATGGAACGGCTGAAAGAGTGGGAGTCAAAAAACGATGCCGAGATTGAATCTATGGCTAAGTCACTCTTTCACGTTTACCGCACCCTTCCCGGATCGCTTAAAGTTGACCCGAATAAGCGTAAAGCCCTTGATCTTGTAAACTTTCTCCTTTCCAGGGAATATGGTTTAAAAAAATTCTGTGAAAAATATCTGCATATTGATAAAAAAATTCCTTTCAGCAGATTCTACAGTGAAAACAGGGAATCATCTGAAGATTTTATAACAACCCTGTTTAATGTTTTTTTTGAGGAAAGCTTCAATTCTCTTTTCCGCATTATAAGAAGTCTTGACATGAAACAGTATGCCTGCGCATTTATAATAAAAAGAATATATATAACCAGGGGTGAGGAGCTTCCCATATTCGGATTTTTCCTTATTAAGGCTATTGCCAGAAACGGTAAAATAAAAGTTGTCTAATCCCTTTCAGTATATATTTTATTCATGGTATGGAGGTTAAGTAAATGCCGTCAGGTGACGACTATTTTGAAGGTGATCTCAGGCTGGAATCTGACAAAAAACTTAAAGAGCCTGACATGTACCGCGTTTTACTCCACAATGACCACTATACTACCATGGATTTTGTAGTGGAGGTGCTTACAACTGTTTTCCACATGCCTGCTTCAAAGGCCACCAGAATAATGCTGGATGTTCATAAAAAGGGTATTGGTATGTGCGGAGTATATATTTACGATGTTGCTGTAACAAAGGTTGAACAGGTACACCTTATGGCAAGAGAGAGAAATTTTCCTCTCCGCTGTTCCTATGAAAAGGCCTGAAAACAATTTTTTAAAGAGGACGTTTTATGGAACTTAATTCTGTTTTAAATGAAGTTCTAATGGCTGCTTTTAATGAAGCAACCGCTAAAAAACATGAATTTCTTACACCTGAACATATACTTTATGCTTCCCTGTTTTTTGATGACGGAAAAAACATCATTGAGGGGCTTGGCGGCAGTGTGGACAGCCTTAAAAAAGCCATTGAGGATTTCTTTGAAAAGAAAATGGAAAAAGTTGAGGTCGATGAACCCAAACAGTCTGCGGGTTTTCAGAATGTTATGGAAAGGGCAATATGGCACACCGCTTCAGCTCAAAAGGAGATACTTGATCTGGGTGATGTTTATGTTTCAATTCTTGATGAAGAGGAATCCTATGCAGCCTACTTTTTAGGGCTTGAAGGTATTACCAGGTATGAACTTTTAAAATATATTTCCCACGGGGTTTCCGCCTGGCCTGAAGAAAAATACAACAGTGACGAAGATGTTGAAAATCCCGAATCTGACAATAAAGAGGCTGATAAAGGAAAAAAATACCTTGAAGCATTCACCATTGAACTTACAGAAAAGGCGGCCCGTAATGAAATTGACCCTTTAATAGGGAGAGAGGATATACTTGAAAGGACAATCCAGGTCCTTGCCAGTAGAACAAAAAATAATCCCATACATGTGGGCGACCCGGGAGTGGGAAAAACCGCGATTACAGAAGGACTTGCCCAGCGTATTGCCGACGGGAATGTTCCTGAAAAACTGAAAGGCCTTAAAATATACTCCCTTGATATGGGGGCCATGCTTGCAGGCACAAAATTCAGGGGTGATTTTGAGGACCGCATGAAAAAAGTGATCCTTGAACTCAGAAAAATGAATGATGTTATACTTTTTATTGATGAAATTCACACAGTAGTGGGAGCAGGCGCAGTTTCCGGCGGCTCCATGGATGCATCAAATATGCTTAAGCCTGTTTTAACCTCAGGTGAAATTAAATGCATAGGATCCACCACATACGAGGAATATAAAAAACACTTTGACAAGGACAGGGCCCTGTCCAGGCGTTTTCAGAAAATAGAAATACCTGAGCCTACAATTGAGGAAACAGTTGAAATACTTAAAGGCTTAAGGGAAAGATATGAAAAATATCACTCAGTAAACTATACTGACGAATCAATAGCTGCAGCAGCCGAACTTTCCTCAAAATATATCAATGACAGGCACCTGCCGGACAAGGCAATTGATGTTATTGATGAAGCAGGAGCATTTGCACGTATTTACAGGGCAGATGAAGGTGAAGTAATTGATATTAAACCTGAACATGTGGAAAAGGTTGTTGCCCGCATTGCCAAGCTTCCGGAAAAAAGCGTTTCGTCTTCTGAAAAGGTGAAGCTTAAAGACCTTGCCATTGACCTCAGCACCAGCATTTTCGGCCAGGAGAGTGCGGTTAATATGGTAGTTGATGCCATTAAAAGAAGCAGGGCCGGTTTCGGCAACCCTGACAGGCCCATTGCCTCTTTCCTTTTTGTAGGGCCCACAGGTGTAGGTAAAACAGAACTTGCCCGTCAGCTTGCCGCAAATATGGGTGTGGAGATTCACCGCTTTGACATGAGTGAATACCAGGAAAAACATACTGTTGCCAGGCTTATAGGGGCGCCTCCCGGATACGTGGGATACGAGGAGGGGGGACTCCTTACAGAGGCTGTGAGAAAAACCCCCCACGCGGTTCTTCTTCTTGATGAAATAGAGAAGGCCCACCAGGATATTTTCAACACCCTGCTTCAGGTACTCGATTATGCCACACTTACTGATAATACAGGGAAAAAGGCGGATTTCAGGAATGTTATAATAATTATGACCTCAAATGCAGGCGCCAGGGAAATAGGGAAACGGCAGCTTGGATTTCAGGAGCGCCACATTAAAGAGGATGCCATTGACAGCGCTGTTGACCGGA
>CAYYKZ010000248.1:0-4524 GCA_964468455.1 uncultured Leptospirales bacterium
TTTCCAAAACGCAAATAGCTATAGTATAGGGTTCCTCACCAGTGGAACAGGCTGCGCTCCATATTTTAATTTTTTTATTTTTTTTGGTTTTTGCAATTTCAGGAAGGCAATAATCTGATAAAGCCTCAAACTGACGCTCGTTTCTGAAAAAATATGTTTCATTTGTAGAAACAACATCTAATAGTTCTTCATATTCCTTTTTTTTTGCTTCTCCAGTTAATTTCTGGAGATAATTATAGTAGTCATTAAATTCAGAAAGTGAAAGGGCATTCAGTCTTTTCCTGAGCCTGTTGGAGAGCAGTGTAATTTTGCTGTCCTTCATATAGATACCGCTTTCTTCATAAATTAAAGCAGCAAAATTTTTAAACTCCTCTTCGGTGAGCCTTTTTATGTTTAATTCCATTACTGTTTAACCTTTAAATAAATTTCAGAAATCTGCGCTCATAACCAGCAATTCTAACATGCATGCATACTTATATTATAACATTTATATTAATTAAATTCAATTATAAAAAATCAGAAGCAGATCCGCATAATACTATAATCAATAAATCAGTCATTTTATAAAAGACATATTATAAATTGTTATCATGTATTAAGGCTGATAATAAGCTTAACTTCACCTGCAGGTATTCCGGAAAATCTGGATAGTTCTTCCACACTATATCCCTTAACATAAAGATCGCACATTAGCGCATACTTATCATCAGAATTAATAAATAGTAATTCAATATCTTCTGCTTCATCATCGCCGACACCTGGTAATATATCATCATCGACTTTTAAATCAAGAACACTTCCCCGTGAAAAATCCTTTTCGATGCTGAATGAAGGCGAATCAGAGGGACTGTTATCATTTACATTCATATCAGGTTCATTTTCAACATCTTTTTTATTGAATGATATTTTATCAAACAAATTAGCAATAAAACCTGGCTCAGTCGTCTCTGATTCTTTTTTTTCTGTCTTTTCAGGAGCAGATTCATCTTTATAAGCGGGATTAAAACCGGTTTCTGCACTATAATACTCTTTAGTATTATTTTCCTTTATATAATCACTTACGGTATAATCAAAATTTTTGATAATTCCATTTTCACCGGCCATTTTTTTAATAACTGCAATCCTGTTTTCCAGTATACTGATATTTCTTTCTGCAGCGGCATTAAATTCTGTCATTATTTCATTCATTTCCCTTTTTAATCTTTTCTCCTGAAAGGTTGATGAAGTTCTTTCTATTTTAAGGCTTAATACCAGATATATAACTGAACCGGTAAAAAGATTAAAAAGAATCATAAAAAAAATATCCATATTCTACCCTATATTATGTCTCATTCAATTTTAAAACGACAATTTAATATTTTATTTTCTGCTTAAAATTTTCCGGATTATTTAAAAACATCAATAAGATTGCCCATTCTTTCATCTCTTATTTTTTCCGACTGCTCACGGTTTTCATCCTGCTCTTTGCCGCTTCCGCCCTTTCCTTTGCGATCCCCTTTTTTATCCTCATCCCTGATAGAGGTTTTTTCACCTTCTTTAAGCTCATCCAGTTTATTCCCAACCAGATTAGACTTATCTCTTGATTCCTTATGAAGCAGATGCTGCTGTTCCGCTAAAGCACCCTGTTTAGCATGTTCACCTTTACCGACCTCCAGCATCTGAGCCATGTTTGTCTGAATGTCTATAGGTTTAACAGTCATTTCAAGTTACCCTTTACCTTCTTCTTACCAGCGTGGTAAGCCTCTGGCTTCCCTCTACAATTTCGGGCGGATCATAGTCTGAAATATGTATTTCATCACCCTCAAGTGAAAATTTCACATGTTTATATTCATCTCGGATCTTAAAATCCTTGTCTTTAATATATACTTCAACACCTGGATATGCAACTTTTTCAGCACATATTTTCCCTTTATGCTCAAGCATTCCCATATATGAATCAAGCTCTTCAAGTTCAGTATTAACCTCTGCAAAACGTTCGCCAAGCTTCTCTTCTCTTGCAGTAATATCCGCCAGCATTTTCTCCCTTTCCGGAGGGAGCTTACCGGAATTTCTTTTCTGCGTTGTCAGTGTTTTTATATCAAGACGAAGTGTTGTTAATTCGGACTCAACTTCCTCTTTTATATTACTAAGTTCATCTATCTGCTGAAGAATTTTAGGGTTAACTCCAACCCTTATAACTGTTTTGGTAGATCCTTCTGCACCAAGAAATCTGGTGTTGACTTCATCACCGGCTCTGATAACTCCACCTGCTATCCGGGCTCTTCTTCCTATTGAATATAATTTTTCCCCGGCATCAACATGAGAATGGAGTATTCCTTCAGGGATAACAACATTTTTCTCTGCAATAACATTTGAATTCTGACAGAACTTGGCAAAAATTGAACCTCCTGTTGATTCAACCCTTGCTTCGTCTTTTCCGGAAATACCCTGATGAATAATAATATCTCCTTCAGCCTCAATAAAAGCCTTCTGGACTGTCCCTTTCACTTCAACATTACCAGCGGCTTTTACTTCAAAATTATCCTGCACACTCCCCTGAATTATTACAGAGCCAAGAAAAACAATATTACCTGTCTCAAGGGAAACATCTCCATTAACCATAAATACAGGTTCTACAGTAAGTCTTCCCAGTTTATATACAACCTGCCCATTAATTTCAGCAGTAAGTTCAATTCCATCCTCAGATAGAATAGTTCCCTTTCCATGTTTAATTGCAGTATCCTTTCCGGTTTTAGCAGGAAGCACTCTGTTCGTCACAGTTCTTCCCGGTATACCCTCTTCTGCCGGAACCTTTACAGCGAGAAGCTGCCCTGCCACAACATTTTCCAGAAGTTCAAGATTCTTAAAGTCCACCTTCCCGGAATCATCTTCTTCAAAATGAATTTCTGATTTATCTATCCTCACCTTATAATCAATATATGCATCATTCCCGTTTCGAGGAGCCTGTCCCTGAGCAGCAAGCAGCGGTTTTTTGTAATCCATATCTCCAAGATAGGAATTTATATCCTCCTCCCGGATACCAGTTACCACCCCGGAATTACGAAGAGCTTCAAGAACTTCATCATAATCCATATGCCTGCCGCAATACTTGGGGGTTGTAAAATGAACAAATGCTTTCATCTCATCTTCTGTAACTTCGACCCTCATGGTGCCGTCATAATTCATATTAGGCACCCAGTCACCGATTTTCACCTTTTCGCCATCTGCTTTTTTAACTGCTTTTTCAATAGCCTTCATATCAAACTGGCTTATCCGCATTTCACGGCATTTCATTTCTACAGATGATGGCTGTACTTTTGCACCTGCACCTTTTGGAGAGTTAACGGTAACCCATATGCCTGATTTAACAACACGGATTTTAAATGAACCGTCCGCATCACGGCTTTCATCAAGATAAGCGCCTGGAGAGGTAACTCCGCCTAATTTCATTTCAAACTCGTCAAGATTAATTGAATCACTGGAAAGTCTAAGGGGAGTTACTATTACTCTATAGGGCTGTCTCCCTATTCCAAAAAAACCGCTTGTACCCTTTTCCACAATTTCATAGTCAAGGGATGAAACATCCAGGTTGAGCTCTTCGGCAGCAAGCTCCAGAGCCTGTTTCACCGAATCAGCAAAAACCTCGATAGAATCAGCAGCAGATCCCGGGTTTTCAGTTTCAAGTTCCATAAAAAGATCTTTTAAAGTTGCCATATCAACCCACGATATTGGATTTAATCCTTCCCAGGCGGCCGCGCAATCTCATAATTGCCTTGGTATGAAGCTGCGACACCCTGCTCTCAGTTACTTCAAGCACTTCGCCAATCTCCTTAAGGGTTAAATCTTCATAATAATAAAGCACTATTACTTTCTTTTCCTTATCCGGCAGCTTTTTAATTGCATCAATTATATAATCTTTTATCTCTTCTTTTTCAATCAGGACATCCGGATTCATACTTTCCGGGGCTTCAAGTGTTTCCAGTATGGACATCTCGTCACTATCATCACCAAGATACCATATATCATTAAGAGACAGCATGGATGTTCCGCTTAATTTGTTGAGCATTGACTGGAACTCTTCACTTGATACGCCAAGCTCCTTGGCTATTTCCTCATCTTCAACTGTCCTGCCAAGCTTATTTTCAAGCTCGGAAATTACCTGCTCAATCTGTTTTGCTTTTTGTCTGATTGATCTGGGGATCCAGTCAATAGAACGCAATTCATCAAAAATAGCCCCTCTGATCCTTGTCATAGCATAAGTCTTAAATTTTATTCCCCTGATGGGGTCAAATTTCCCTATTGCATCAAGAAGCCCGAAAATACCATATGAGACAAGATCTTCAAATTCTATATTCTGGGGCATTCCCATAGATACTTTCCCGGCAACATATTTAACAAGCGGAGCATATTTTATTACAAAATAGTCGCGAATCCCCTGGTCGTTCTCTTTGCAGAACTTTTCCCAGAGTTTTTCTTCTTCTATTGATTCGTACTCTTTAAATTTTTTATTATCCATAAACACATTCCCGGAAAATTATTCTTTAT
>CAYYKZ010000249.1:0-4516 GCA_964468455.1 uncultured Leptospirales bacterium
ATTTACTGTCCCCTCAGCTGCGGTATCTGTTAGCTTTAAAAATTTCAGACTGCTTCGCAGATTTAAGGCAGCCCTTCCGAAAATTTCTTTTATAATTTCCAGATCCTCATCATCAGTATCTTCACTCTTTTCCAGAAGAAGAGCCAGAGCAGGATATTTATTATATCTCTTCATATGATGAACTTCTCCGCCAACATCCTCAAGATATGGATGTATGAGAGGGATTATCCGGTCCAGGGCATTTTTAGTAAGCGCGGATGGATAACCCATAATAACAGGCGAGGCAAAAACAATAACATCTGAATTTAAAGCCTCGCGGCATAAAAGATCACCATCATCCTTAAAAATACAGAGCCCCGGAGTTTTAACCCAGCAGTTAAAGCATCCTCTGCATGGAGAATAATTCATATCCCTGAGCAGAAGTTCTTTTGCATTGTGTCCCTTTCCCGAGATAATGCTGATTATTTCACTTACATGGCTGTCTATCTCTGATCCGTTTTTACTGCCGTTCATTATCAGTAAATTCATAAAACCTCCTATTATGCAACTTTTTGCATAATCTCATTATCATAGAAAAAAGTCAAGCATATTTAGAACAAGCAAGGGTTAATTAAAACTATCCCGGATGTTCATAAAGATGAACACATTACCCGCCTTGACAATGTTCATGTTAGCAGTTAAATTCAATATAATATATAATAACTTTATTAAAAGCTTATTCCTGAATGAGTTAAACAGGATATGCAGATAATTTCACCGGGGAACTTATGAATATACTTATTACAGGTGCTACAGGATATATAGGGAGACGTCTTTTATGGAATTTCCTTGAATCAGGAACCGGCCACAATCTAAAACTCCTTGTCTCCGACTCACGCCAGATAAACCCGGATATTTCAGCCCGGGTTGAAATAATAGAAGGAAATACATTTAACCTGGAAGCTCTCAATAAATCATTAGAAGGGATTGATACCGCTTATTATCTTATTCATTCCATGCGTGCCTCCAAAGGGGATTTTGAAGAACTTGACAGAACCAGTGCAGCCAATTTTTTACAGGCTGCAATTGATGCAGGTGTAAAAAGAATTATTTACCTTGGCGGGCTTGGTGGAGAGAAAACAGCAAGCAAGCATCTTGCAAGCAGAGAGGAAACAGGGAGAATACTTTCATCCAGGCCGGATAAAATTGAAACAATATGGTTCAGGGCAGCGGTAATCATTGGTGCAGGAGGAGCGAGCTATGAAATAGTGAGAGACTTGGTAGACAAGGTTCCTGTAATGATTGCTCCCAGATGGGTTAAGACTTTTACCCAGCCCATTGCTGTTGATGATGTAATTTCCTACCTTACTTCAGCTCTTAATATTAAAACAGATGGAAATGCGGTTATAGATATAGGTGCAGAAAAAATGACTTTTCTTGATATGCTTAAAGAAGCTGCTCTGGTTCAGGGCCTTAAAAGATATATTATACCTTTTCCGCTTCTTTCACCAAAACTATCCTCCTACTGGCTTATATTTATAACACCTGTCCCATACAGGCTTGCATCCGCACTTGTAGCAGGACTTAAAAGTGAATCAATAAAACAGAACAGTAACGCTGAGATATTTTTCCCGGATATAAAACCACTATCATATACTGAAGCATTAAGACGTGCCTCACAGGAGGAGGAAATTGAAATTATAAGCAGATGGAGTGACGGGAGCGGTCCCTGGTTTCACTCAGGCAGAAAAACAGTAGATATAACAAGGGCTACCCATAAGATTTCATATAAATATAAAATTGATGAAGAAGATTCCGGGGAAATATGGGACTCATTAATTTCAATTGGCGGAAACAGAGGGTGGCTAAGCATGAATTTTCTATGGAGAATCAGGGGTCTCCTTGACAAATTTTCCGGAGGCGCGGGGATAAACCGCGGCAGACGTTCAAGTCGTGAATTACGCATAGGTGATTCCCTGGACTTCGGGAAAGTTGTTGATATTATTCACGGCCAAAGACTGCTTCTTTTTTCACAGATGAAGCTTCCCGGAAAAGGATGGCTCGAATTCTCCATTAAGGACTTCTTATTTATTACTGCCTACTTTTTACCTAAGGGCATCTATGGAAGACTCTACTGGTATATGCTTTACCCTTTTCATGGAATAATTTTCCGAGTTATACTGAAGAAAATTGTAAAAACCGGATCATGAAAAAAAACAGAAAACACTTTTTTCATCATAAATTTAGTACCACCTTCTTTAAGACGGACTGATACAGATTAAAATAAGAATATTATGGCTTTATCCAATAATAATACAGCCGAATATATTATCATTAATATTAAATATTCTTGATTTATTTTAATCCGCATTATTTTTAATAAAGTTTTATTCATCATTTTCAAAAATCAGGAAATAATTACTTGCGCTTAAATGGAGCATTAATGTCTGCAAAAAAAATTAAAACCATTCTACTGGTTGAAGATGAAACTGTAGCAGCCACTGTAACATCCAGAATTATTGAAAGAGCCGGATATAATGTTATTACAGCTGATTCAGGGGAAAAAGCAATAGCTATTGTAGATTCATGCGAGGAGATAAATCTGATACTCATGGATATAGACCTCGGTGAAGGGATTGATGGCCCTGCTGCAGCAAAACGTATTCTTTCATCGTGTCATATACCTATTGTTTTCCTCACATCGCATGCTGAGAAAGAATACGTTGACAGAGTTAAGGAAATCACCCGGTACGGATACATACTTAAAGGTTCATCCTCTTTTGTACTGCAGGAATCAATACAGATGGCCTTTGAACTATTTGAAAACCATGTGATGCTCCAGAAAAAAGAACAAATGCAGAACGCGATTATAAACAGCATATCAGATGTTATTGCAGTTCTTAACAGTGATGGTATTGTTACCTACATAAGTCCCAATATTATTAAACGTTTCGGCTGGAGAGAAGATGAAATTTCAGGAACCCCTGTCTGGGATAGAATACATCCTGAAGATATAGATTCAACACGAAATATTCTTAATAAAGCAATTAACTCGCATGAAACGGATTTAACTGACAGGTGCAGGTACAGATACAGAGACGGCAGATACAGATGGATTGAGTACACAGCTGTTAACTGCTGCAATATCCCTGAGATAAACGGTATACTCATCAATTACAGAGACATTACTGAAGAAAAAATTTCACAGGAGTCCTTAAAAGAACGTGAATATACACTGCAGAAAATCTTTGACATACTCCCTATAGGTTTATGGTTTGCAGATAAAAACGGCAGACTACTGAAAGGAAACCCCACTGGCAAAAAGATATGGGGTGCCGAGCCGAAGGTAAGTCCTGAAGATTATGGTGTTTTTAAAGCACGACGACTCCCCTCCGGAAAGGATGTTGCACCTGATGACTGGGCACTTGCTCATACAATAAAAAAGGGAGTCACTATCGGAAATGAGCTGCTTGAGATTGATGCATTTGACGGAGAAACGAAAACAATACTGAATTATACCGCTCCGGTGACTGATGATAATGGAAATATAATTGGAGCCATTATTGTAAACCAGGATATAAGTGAGCAGAAAAAAATTGAGAATGATCTTAATGAAAGCATGGAACGTTTTAAGGCCCTTCATGACGCATCTTTTGGAGGGATTGCAATTCATGACCAGGGCCTGATAATAGAATGTAACCTGGGCATGGCTGACTTAACAGGATTTTCGGAAGATGAACTTATTGGAATGGACGGCTTAAATTTAATAGCACCCGATTCCCGTGAGTATGTTAGAGATAAAATTGTTTCGGGATACAGCAGACCTTATGATACAAAGGGTATGAAAAAAGACGGTTCCATTTATGACCTGCGTATTCAGGGGAAAAATATTCCCTACATGGGTAAAACTGTCCGTGTTACGGAATTCAGGGATATAAGTGAAAGTAAAGCTGCTGAGGAATACATTAAAATAAAAAATGAAGAGCTTGAATCACTAAATGAGGAACTCAACGCCACCATTGAGGAAATGGAAGCCACTAATGAGGAATTCGCCCGCTCGAATGAGGAACTATTAGAAACCAATACCCGACTTATCGAGATGGAAAGCAATCTGAAACAATCCCTTAATGAGCTTGAAGCCAGTGAGTCAAAGTTCCGGATTTTTGCTGAAACCGCACCGGTTGGGATACTTATTTCCGACCATGAAGAAAAGGTAGTGTACCTGAAGCCTAAATTTATAGAAATGTTCGGATACACATTTGATGATATACCCACAATTAATGAATGGTGGCCCCTTGCATACCCCGATGAATCTTTAAGAAAGAGTGTACAGGAAAAATGGAGTTCCGATGTGGAAATAGCCATTAAGGAAGCTGCTGAAATTATTCCAGTTGAGTACCCTGTGACCTGTAAAGACGGGACAGTAAAAACAATACAGTTTCATTTTGCCTCTAACGGTGAACATAATGTTGTGCTTTTTACTGATATTACATGGAAAAAAGAAGCAGAACTGAAGCTTGCCGAAAGTGAAGCACGC
>CAYYKZ010000250.1:0-4510 GCA_964468455.1 uncultured Leptospirales bacterium
GGTGACTATCGTGCCCGTGAAGCCAACGTATATCGTTTGGCTGAGGTTAGTAATTCCATCATTGACCAATGTGTGGCCTGCCATCTCTTTTACGGGGTGTTTTTCTTATCTGCAGAGATTTTTTACAATCAGGGTTATATCTGTTATACTCCTTCTTATTGCATTTACCATTCTTCCGGTTATTATACAGCTTTTATTTTCCGGACATCTTTCTCCTGCATATAATCTTGCAGCTGCCGTTTTTTTCTGCTTTGTTATGTACAGGCTTAACAGTGAAATGCAGGGTTTATGGAAACCGGTCGTTGTTATTGCCGGAATTATTACTGCCACTATACTCTATCGTTTGGCAGGATATGAGGGAATTTATAAAGATTCCGGTTTTTTCCCCGTGTCGCCATTTAGCGGTTTTTCTTTTTCATACTCTCCGGACCCTGGTGTGATGCTGGCATTTCTTTTCTGCTTTATGGCTCTTGCTATAAATGATATCGGATCTATACAGTCTCTCCGGAATATTCCGGGCGCAGATGGTGATGATAATATGGAGAGGCGTGTATCAAGGGGTATGGGGATTACAGGACTTGCAAATGCAGTTTCAGGATTCCTGGGCATTATAGGCCCTGTTAATTATTCATTGAGTCCGGGAGTAGTTGCGTCAACAGGCTGTGCTTCAAGGTATACAGTTGTTCCTGCTGGTATTATGCTTTTTTTTATATCTGTGTTTCCCGGAGTTGTCGCTATTATCAGTGATATCCCTGAACCGGTTGTCGGTATTATTCTGCTATATTTAATGGGTACACAGTTCTCAGCAGGTATGATGATGATCTCAGAAAAAGGGGAAACAGTGAAATTTAACGAAGGGGTTATTCTGGGATTTCCGGTATTATTTGCGGTTATTATTGCTTTTCTTCCACAGAGCGCGGTTTCAGGATTGCCTCAGTTGCTGAGACCCATTATAGGAAACGGCTTTGTTATGGGTGTTTTATGTGTAATTATACTTGAACACTGGATTCTTAAAGAAAGAGCAGTTTAATTATAAATTGAATAAAGATCCGAAATTCCCCGGCGTATCCTGCACTCCTGAAATTTTAAGGCAGTTCCAGAATGTGGCCTGAACAGAAGTTATAACCGGAAGTCCGGTAAGTTTTTCAAGTTCTGCTATTATAGGAGCTGTTTTTAATCCTGTACAGGATATAAATATTCCGTTGCACTTAGACAGATCCCTGAGTGCAAGAACTTCTTTTTTCACTGTTTCAAGGGGAACCATGTCTATGTCGTAATCCCTTGTGAGACCTAAACCTTTACGTGAAATAGTTTCAATATTATTTTCACGTAAATATGAAACAGCTCTATCAGTGATATCATCTGTATAAGGTGTAAAAAGTGCCAATCTGTCAAGTTCCATTGCTTTTAGGGCATCAATCACAGACCTTCCTGTTGTGGTGCATTTTGTTGAACTTTTCTGCTCCATTTTTTTTATAAGTTCAAGGTCATAGGAGCTTCCCCCTATAAAGCTTCCTGAAGTACAGCCAAGGGCAATAACATCCATTGGTGATTCTGCCAGAAGTTCTGCTGCGTTATATGCCTGGTCTCCCAGGCTTAAGAGTGATTCTTCAGTAACAGTGTCTCCCAGGCTGATACGCGTGGTGCAGGTTATTACTCCGGGTGGGGACATGAGGTAGAACTCAGGTTCCATTACCCATGATGATGCTATATATATAAGGCCTATTTTAGCTGTTGTGCCGTAGATTTTTTCGAGTTCTTTATACATTTTACTCCCTTGAAGTTTGTTAAATATGTGATTTATAGTTAAGATGAATAAAAGAGTATGTAAAGAATTTTTTTTTCAGCAGCATGTTCCTGCAATTAAATAAAGAAAAGAGCTATTACAGGGATAAAAACAAATAATTCTTGAAAAAAAATCCCATGTTCATGAAAAAATACACAGATCATGTTATATGGAATTAATAAACAGAAAACAGTAATTATTACTGAAGATATTTATTAGTTTAATGATACAGTTTTTAATAAATAATATTTCCGGAATTAAAACGGACATAAAATATAAATCTAAAAAAAGGAATTTCCATGCATAAAGTAAGAGATTTACGAACTTCATTTATAGATTATTTTAAGAGTAAGGGGCATCGAATTGTTCCTTCAAGCTCTCTTCTCCCTAAGGATGACCCCACTCTGCTTTTTACAACAGCGGGTATGGTCCAGTTCAAGGCTATGTTTGCCGGAACTGTTGACCTGGAATATACCAGAGCAGCATCAATACAGAAGTGCCTTCGCACAAGCGACCTTGAGCAGGTTGGAAGAACAAAGAGGCATTTAACCCTTTTTGAAATGCTGGGTAATTTTTCTTTTGGAGATTATTTCAAGGAAGAAGCAATTGATTTTGCCTGGGAATATTCAACTGACGTTATAGGGTTTCCCAAAGAAAATCTCTGGGCAAGTATTTATCAGGATGATGATGAGGCATTTCAGCTATGGAATAAAAGAATCGGTATACCTGAGCAGAGAATAGTAAGGTTAGGCAAGGCTGATAATTTCTGGGGCCCAGCAGGTGATACAGGGGCCTGCGGGCCATGTTCCGAGCTTTATTATGACAGAGGAGAAAAGTTCGGCTGCGGAGATAAAAACTGCAAGCCTGGATGCGACTGTGACAGATATATGGAATACTGGAACCTGGTGTTTAACCAGTTTTTTCAGGATGAGAAGGGAGTACTAAATCCTCTGCCAAGAACAGGTATTGATACAGGCATGGGACTTGAGCGTCTTGCTGCACTGGTACAGGATGTTGATTCTGTTTTTGAAACAGATGAACTTAATGGACTTATTGATTTTGTAAGCCGTGAATCAGGTATGCCCTATGAAGGGAAAAACATGCTTCCCATAAAAGTAATAGTTGAGCATGGAAGAACATTAACCTTTGCCATGGCTGACGGGATATATCCCTCAAATGACGGACGAGGTTATGTTTTAAGAAGGGTACTCCGCCGTGCATTGAGATACAGCAGGCTTCTTGGCCTAAGGGAACCATTTGTATATAAGATTGTTGAACCCATTGTTGATATTATGGGGGACTTTTATCCTGAAGTAAAAGACAGTGTTCCTAATCTTAAAAAGGTTATCGAATCAGAAGAGAAGCGTTTCCTGGAAACAATAGAAAACGGTATGGACCGCATTGAAGAGATAATGAAATCCCTCAAGAAAAAGGGTGAAACCGTTATTCCGGGTAAAGAGGCATTTACACTTTATGATACCTTCGGGTTCCCCCTTGAAATGACAAATGAAATGGCTGAGGAACAGGGACTTGCAACTGACATCGAAGGCTTTAACTCTGAGATGGAGAAGCAGAGAGAGAGAGGAAAGCAGAGCTGGAAAGGGAGCGACCTGGGATTTGAAGCCGCTTTTGATGAAATAATAGGGATTGCAGGTACTACAGATTTTCTGGGATATGAAACCGAATCAGGTGGAAGTGAAATTGTTCTTCTGTATAATGAAACAAAGAAAGCGGATATTCTTTCTGAAGGAGACAGGGGGCTTCTGGTTCTTAAAGCTACACCCTTTTACGGTGAGTCAGGCGGTCAGGTAGGAGATACAGGTGTAATCGTTAAAGGAGAATCGATCTTTAAAGTTGAGGATACTAAAAAGCATAATAAAACAATTATACATATAGGTACAGTTGAGAAAGGTGAGTTTAAGACAGGGGATAAGGCTGAAGCAGCAATTGATATTGTTAACCGGAATCTTATAAGGGCTAATCATACTGCAACACATCTTCTTAATGCAGCTCTTCACCAGGTGCTTGGTGACCATGTCAAGCAGGCCGGATCAATAGTTGAACCTGAAAGATTCAGATTCGACTTTTCACATTTTAACGCAATGAGTGATGAAGAGATTGAACAGATTGAGTCCATGGTTAACCGGAAGATATGGGAAAATATTGAGGTTTCCACGGAAGTTATGGATATCAAAGAGGCCATAGGAAAAGGTGCAACAGCAGTTTTTGATGAAAAGTATGAGGATACTGTGCGCGTTGTTAATGTTCCCGGTTTCAGTATGGAGCTCTGCGGAGGAACTCATGTTTCCAATACAGGCAAGATCGGTGTATTTAAAATACTTAAGGAGTCTTCTCCCGGAGCAGGAGTACGTAGAATAGAGGCTGTTACACTTAAGGGGCTTCTTGACAGGTTCATGGAGCATGACAGAATTGTATCCGCTCTTGCGGAAAAGGTAAATGTCCCTGAAACAGGCCTGGTTAAAAAGGTTGATGAAATAATTACAAAAACACGCGCCCTTGAAAAGGAGACTGAAAAGCTTAAGAAGTCATCACTATCTTCAGATATTGATTCAATAATTTCTTCAGGTGAAGACTTTAACGGCGTAAAAATAATATCCCGTATTTTTACAGGCCTTGATGCAAACAGTCTGAGAGAAATTTCTGATTCATGAATTTGCATATAATATTTCTAAAACAGCTAACTTTTGCGCATTTGTTCTAATA
>CAYYKZ010000251.1:0-4496 GCA_964468455.1 uncultured Leptospirales bacterium
GGTTGTTGACGTCGTCGGTGTAGAGGCGTGCCCGGTCGTCGCTGGCTGTCCGGCTCATAGGTGGTACTTCTGTCTATTTGATCCGCGGATTTATTTAGTGCTGAAGTCCAATCACTAAATGAAAACCGTTCCCCCTGGTAATTGCTCTTTTTTTCTGCTCCTGAACATGAAAAAAGAGTTAAAACAGTAATTATTACTAAAAAGTATTTTTTCAAAATAATCTCCACAGGCATGTCTTTGTTCTTTTAATATATGGCACGGCAATTTGCAAATATTTTTTAATATCATAATATCGGAATATTTCTGAAAATAGAAAAAGCTGTTCTTAATTTCTGAATTTATTCTATGTTTAATGTTTATATTTTTAATACTACTCAGCTTTTGCTGGCGGTGTTTAGATAATATGAAAGTAGAGGAATCAGCATTAAAAAACCGGATTACAAATATTGAAGAACAAACCATGATGCGCCTATTGAAGCTATAACAGGCATCATCAGGCCTCCGTAAATCCATGCAACAGCTGCAGCAGCTGTTACTCCGGCCACACCCGCTGCAGGGTTCTGGGGAAATGATGTAATGATTCCGGGCAGAATAAGGGCTCCAAGTGCAGCTAAAGGCATATAATCGAGAAATCTTTTAATATAGGGCGGAAGATTGCTGCTGCCGGGGATAAAAAAAGGTATTACTCTAAGCAGATAATTCCCCAGTGCACAGGCTAAAATAATAAATATTATGTTGTCTGTCATGATTCTTCAACACCTGCCTGTTTAGAGTTTACATCTGCCTCATTATCAAATATAAATGCTGCAGCTGCGGTTATTGTAAGCATGGCTATTACAATTGACCATCCTGCAGACATGTTGTACCTGTAATAAAGGATGGAGTTTACACCCCCTGCTGCAAGAGCTATTATAAGTGCCTTTATCCCCTGTTTTATTTCAGGAACCAGCAGTGCTGCAAAAAGGGCAAAAAGTGCTCCTGACATGGCATCCTGAAGAGATCTTGAAAGAAAAGCTCCGATTGTAACCCCTGCTGCTGTTCCGGATGCCCATCCAAGCCATGAGATCCCCTGAAGGCCGAACATGAAGAACCTGCCCGCACCTCCAGGCTTCATGGATGCTACAGAAAAAACCTCATCTGTTATTCCAAAAGCAATAATGAATCTGTCATAAATATTACGGAATCCTATTTTCCCTGTAAGTGATGCACTCATAATTACATAACGCATATTCAGAAGTATTACTGATGTTATAATTTCACCTGCCAGTGCTCCTGCAGAAACCAGATTTATTGCCATAAACTGTGCAGCACCGGTTAAATTTGTCATTGAAAAAATGATTGCCTGAAATGGAGTAAGTCCTGCAGAAAGGGCAAGGAGCCCGAAGGCAATAGAAGTTGTAAAGTATCCTATAAATATGGGTATCCCCTGTTTTGCGCCATTGAGCGCCTCTATAACAGGTTTATTTTCTGCAGTTATGTTCATTATATCTCAATTTGAAGGCATAGGTCATTGATTTTTCTGCTGTTTTTCCGTATAGAAAAAGTATGATTATAAGGGAATATGTTTTAAATAATGAGTCAATATATTTTTGAACAGATTTAAAACTTAATTTTTTAAAGTTATCCTAAAATTCTTCTTGCTTAAAGTGGTACTTCTATTTTTTAGTAGCTTATTGACTTTACTTCATTATTTGGAATATTAAATACAGCTCAAGATATAATCTTGTTTTGCCTGTTGTCTTCCTTGAAATAAAAAGCTTATGGCAACCTCAAAAATCATGAGTTTCATTAGTAATAGATTTATAGCTCCTGATTTTGTCGGATATTGTTGCCGCAAGGGAACATTAAAACTGTAATGAGCAGAAGTTCCCTGATCATACTGAATTTTTTTAAAGTGGATATATATGGTTCTTAAATCTATGGACATGTTCGGCTTTAAGTCTTTTGCCGACAAAATACACGTTGAGTTTGAAACAGGAATTACCGCTATTGTGGGCCCTAACGGCTGCGGTAAATCTAATGTTGTTGATGCGGTAAAATGGGTTCTTGGTGAAAAACAGGCCAAAAATCTCCGAGGCCAGACTATGGAAGATGTTATTTTTTCCGGTACAGACCACAGGAAAGGACTTTCCCTGGCAGAAGTTTCCCTTACAATAGACAATTCCAGCAGAGCTCTTGATTTTGATTCTGACACTGTTACTGTAAGCAGACGCGTATTCCGTGATGGAGAATCTGAATACCTTATTAATAAATCCCCTGTGCGCCTAAAGGATATTGATAAACTATTTATGGATACAGGTATAGGTAAATCAGCCTATTCTGTTATGGAACAGGGGAAAATGGACCTGATACTTTCCACAAGGGCAGAGGATCGGAGATATATTTTTGAAGAGGCTGCAGGAATATCCCGTTATAAAATGCAGAAAAAGGAGTCTCTTAAAAAGCTTCAGGATACAGGTGATAACCTTGAAAGGCTGAATGATATAATCAAAGAGATCGAACGGGAAAAGGACTTAAAGGCAAAACAGGCGGAAAAAACAAAAGAGTACCTGGATTTAAAACATAGGCTTTCTGACCTGGATATTAAAGTTAATATTATAAAATACAGTGATCTTGTCCGCAAATTTGAAAAGAATACATCTGATGTTGAGAAACTTAAACAGGACAGGGAACTCCTTTCAGGAAGAGTAACACGCATAATCGCGGAAAATGAAAAAGATGAAAAGAAGAAGAATGATCTTCAGTATCAGCTTTTTGAAATAGAGAAGAAGCTTGATGCATACAGGGTTCGCAGAGAGACTATAGATCTTTCCACAGAGAAAAACAGGAAGCTTGTGCAGGAGCATGAAGCAAGAATCAAAGGTATTGCCAGAAAAGTTGAAGAGCGTGGTGAAAATCTTGAACGGCTTCTTGCTGAGAAGAAAAAGAGTGAAGATGCTGCTGTTCAGCTCAAGGCACGTATTGAAGAGGACAGGAAAAAGCTTTCTGAATTTTTTGAGACACGAAAAAGGAAAATTGAATCTATCCATCAGTCACGTGACCGGATTGAAGATAATAACAGAAAAATAAAGGAAACAGAACTTAATTTAAGAAAGCTTCGCGAGTCACTTGAGGTTGTAATAAGGAAGCTGGTTGACGCTATTGAAAAAAGAAAAATGGAACTTGAGGATTCTGAGCAGGAGAGACAGGAGGTTAAGCGTTTAATTGAGGATGAATTAAGTGTGATTGAAATGAACCTTAATAATGCCCTTGATGAGCTTAAGCTGAAATCAGTTGAAAAAGCCTGGTCATTCCTTGATAAGATTCAAATAGAAGTTCTGCGTCAGAATATATATAAATTTGAGGGTTATGAGGACGGATTCAGATCTATTCTTTTCGATAAAACAGGGATTCATGCTGAAAAGGAGAACCTTGATAAGCGTATAAGAGAACTTGTTCTTTCTGTTGATGAGATGCGGGCTGATAATACCATGCTTGATGAGTTTATTCAGAAGGAACAGCTTGAGCTGGAAAATGTAAACAGCATGATTACCCGCTTTGAAAGAGATATTGCCCGCCACGAGAATGACAGTAACTGGATTGAAAAACAGATGGGCTCTCTGGTGCATCAGATAGATGATATAAAAAAGCAGATTGAAAATTTTAATGAAGACCTTGTCCGAACCGGAAAGACTGTTGAAGACCTGTTGAAAGAAATAAAAGAGTCAGAAGACAGGCTTATTCAGTTTACTGAAAAGAGTGAGTCCCTTAAGAAGAGTATGGATGAGCTTGCCGGCCGCAGAAGCGAAATTGAAAAAAATATTGTTATGCGTAAAGGTGAGTCCAGAAAGGATGAGGAGGAGCTTGAGAAGCTGACAGACCGGATTAACAATCTGGAAAGATCCGCTGTAGAGCTTGCTTTTAAACGGGACGGCATACAGGACTACTTATGGACAGAGTATGAAAAAAGAATTCAGGATATTGATGACCGGAAGCTTAATGAGGCAATGGTTGCTGAATTTCAGAATGACATACAGAGTCTTAAAAAGAAAATTCAGGATCTGGGGCCAATAAATAACCTGGCTATACAGGAATTTAAGGATTTAAAAAAGCGTTTTGAATACTACTTAAACCAGAAGGTTGATATAGAAAAGGCTCGTGAGGATATTATTTCAGTTATTGAAGATATAAATAAAACCTCGGTAGAGCTTTTTTTAAATACTTTTCAGGAAATACAAAAGAATTTTTCCGAGGTTTTTAAGCGTCTTTTTGAAGGCGGAGAGGCATTCCTCGAAATTCCTGATATGGAAAATATACTTGAAAGCGGTATAGATATAATGGTGAGGCCTCCGGGTAAAAAATTTAAGAATATTAATCTGCTTTCAGGAGGTGAAAGGGCCCTTACTGCAATAGCCCTTCTGTTTGCCACATATATGGTTAAGCCTTCTCCATTCTGCTTCCTTGATGAAATAGATGCGCCCCTTGATGAGCAGAATATTGTGCGTTTTGTTAAAATG
>CAYYKZ010000252.1:0-4450 GCA_964468455.1 uncultured Leptospirales bacterium
AAGTCAGGAGGAAGGAGTATGGATCAAAAAAATAAAGAACTTCTAGATAAATGGCACGATGTGGTTTTTAATAAAAACCTGGAAACCCTTAAAGATTTGCTGTCAGACAATATTACTTTTTACTCACCAGTTGTTTTTAAACCTAAAAATTCAAAGGATGAAGCTCTTTTTGTATTAAGCAATGTTATAGAAGTTCTTCAAAACTTTAAATATCACAGGGAATTTGTTGACGGCAACAGCTGGGCACTCGAATTCAGCGCAAATGTCGGTGACAAATCAGTTAAGGGAGTTGACCTTATCCAGTTTGATGATAATGGCAAAATAATAAATTTCGAAGTTCTGTTACGGCCGTTAAGCGGACTCATCGCCCTTGGGGAGGATATGAATCGAAGATTTGCAAATGCAGGTAAAGAAACAAAACCAATAATAAAATAAAATTTAAAAATATCCGGTATAATTTTTTTATAAAGACTATACCGGATAAATATTATATTTTGTCTAAATCAGATCATAGTCAAACAGAAGAAAGCCTTTTTACAGCATTAATTGCTGTTTCAATTTCCTCTTCAGTGTTAAAATAACTGAAACTGAACCTGTTTGTTCCTGCAGGAAAAGACCCGATTGTTTTATGTGCAGATGGTGCGCAGTGAAGGCCTGCCCTTGAAAGAATTCCATACTCCTCGTCAAAAACTGATGAAGCATCAGATGCATTAAGATTTCCCAGATTAAATGCAACAACAGACGTTCTCTTCTCAGCATTCATACTTCCATATATTTTTAAATTATCCACTCTTTTAATGCCTTCAAGAAACATACCTGTTAATTGCTCCTCCTTTCTGCTAATTTCTCTGATTCCGGTATCATTAATAAAAGTAATACCAGCTGCAAGGCCTGCAATACCAATAACATTAAGAGTACCCGACTCGTATTTATCCGGCATAAAATCGGGCTGTTTTTCAAATTCAGACCTGCTCCCTGTCCCACCACATGTCAAAGGATTAATCTGCTTATCCAGATCCTTTTTAATGTATAATCCCCCAGTCCCCATAGGACCAAGGAGACTTTTATGCCCTGTAAAGCAAAGAATATCGATATTGCATGCATTAACATCTATATCAATTATTCCCGCTGACTGAGCAGCATCTACGCAAAAAACAATCCCTTCCGAAAAAGCTATTCTGCCTACTTCAGCAATCGGCATTACTGTTCCTGTAACATTGGATGCATGTGTCATTATAATCATTCGGGTATTTGTTTTAATCTCTTTTTTTATAAGCTCCGGATCAATTTCCCCCTCAGGTGTTCCCTGAACAACTGTCAGCTCCAGCCACTCTTCTTCGAGATCTCGAAGAGGCCTCATAACTGAATTATGCTCCATAGATGTAGTTATTACATGATCTCCGGGTTTAAGAAGCCCCTTAATTGCCATATTAAGTGAATATGTAACATTTGGAGTAAAAATAATCTGAAGCGGATCCTGAATAGAAAAAAAATCGGAAAGGATTTCCCGTGTGTCAAATAGTATCCGCCCTGATTCAATAGACTTAATATGGCCGGATCTCCCGGGATTGCTCCCTATATTACTGTTAAATTGATTCATTGCCTCAATAACTGATTCAGGTTTAGGCCAGGATGTTGCTGCATTATCAAAATATATGTATTTCATATTAACTACCCCCTATGAAATACATGGCGGGACATTATTTTTAGTCAAGAGATTTATTGGAATATTTAATCTTTAAAATCAATTATCTATATATAACTATTTAACCATCATCTTCTAAATATTACGGCTCATCTCATCATAAACAAGTTTTGCCATGCCTATACTTGAATTTTTAGAAAGCTGTAATGCGTATTCATCATAAAGCATATCTTCAAAAATCTCTTCGGCAAAACCGCCATTCATCCATTCGCTTTTATCAACGGTACTGCGCATTTCCTTAAACATTTTTGCTACAAAAAGAGATTCCACTTCAATACAGGTTTCCCATAACTTTTTATGAACCGGACTTTTTGTTCCAGGTGTAACTTCCTTGCTGACTTTCCGGGCTTCATTAAGATGAGCTTCAAATGAAGAATTATTAATTTTATTCAGGCTATTCTCTGATTTGGAAATCCTGGAGCTTAATGCATTGTCAATGTTACCCGTAATTATATTCATAATTATTCACCTTATTATCAATTCCGCATGGAGAGATCCTGTTTCTTTTAATGCTTTAAGGATTGCAATAATATCATCAGTTTCTGCTCCAATTGCATTTAATGAATCAACTAGATCCTTGATTGTTGTTGACTCTGATATCATTGATACATTTTTTTCTCTGTCAGAGTTTTCAATCTGAACAGTCATTCCTCTTCTGCTTACAAGAGATTCTGACAGAACAATATTACCGCCGGCAACAACAGTCCCGTCCCGTTCATTAACTATTACAACAGCCCTGTACTCAGGAACAATTTCAATATTCTCTATTTTTGAAATAAATTCTGAAATCGGAACATCCTGTTTAAGCGGAACCTTAATGCGTCCACCATTTATAACAGATACATCCAGATCAGCATATACTCCTTTTATTCCTTTAATAATTTTATCAGCAGTGGAATAGTCCCAGTTCTTCAGTACTAGCGAAATATATTTTATATTATTATCATCGGTCAGAATATACTCCGGCCTGATTTCTTTTTCAACAATACCTCCACTACTCAAAGAAGATACAGTTTTTACTCTGTTCCTGTTATTCCCCTGTGATTCAGGAAGTTTACCCTGAGCAACTACATATATGTTATCATCTGCCCCCCTGAGAGGAGATTGTATCAAAATCCCACCTTCAATAGACTTGGCATCTCCTATAGATGAAACAGAAACATCAACCCTGTCTCCGATTCTGATGTGAGGAGGTAAATCTGCAGTAACCAGTACTGCAGCAATGTTTCTTGTAACAGGATCATTTTCCTGAATCCCCAGACTGTTGAGAAGATTTTTTACCGATGATCTGGTAAGCTTTGATTTAGAATCACCTGTATTAGGTAAACCTGTTACAAGGCCGAAACCGTAAACCTGATTTTTTTTATACCCGGATATATAGGTCAGATTTTTCACACGAACAGCGGGTTCGGCAAAAACATTGACCAGAACAAATGGAACTATTATTAATATCGTTACAAATCTTTTAATCATCGGGTAAGTTCCCTTATTATTTTTTCAAGATAATCTCGAATAATCCGCTGCTTCTCCTCTTCAGAAAGCTGTGAAGATGCAGTTCCTCCTTCTTCCAGCTGAGGAGGACGAATAGTCAGCCCTTCCCTTCTTCCGGTAATCTGTATTCCGAAATTAGCTACATTCCCGGAATCAACAGAGCCTCCTGCAATATATTTAGGATCAATAACACCGCTGATTCCAACTGTTGTTAGAACGCCATTGAACGAATATGACCTGGAGCCGGCAATAACAACATTACCATTATCCTGCCGCCCTGTAATTGTTGCAGCAATTGACATATCCATATTTGAATTACCGCTGAAAGATGTTGACTCATTATTTTTGGAATTTCTGTTTGAAGAGACATTAGGAAGAAAACCGGTAATAGTTATATCAGGATTTGAAATAACTTCCGAGGAGGATGTATTAGTTAACTTTATTTCATATTTATATTTTGACAAATCACGAACATTGACAACAACAATGTCACCAATAGCTGGTTCTCCTTCGGTTGAATACACATTTCTGTCCCTCCATATACTTTCTGAGTATAAACAGGAACAGATAAAAAAAAATAATATGGTTAAATAAAATTTTTTCATTCCAACTCCAGGACAACTCTTCTTTTACCGACAACCTTCCCATTTAAAATCTTTTTTTTGCCTGTCCGGACTTTTACTATTTCCCCAACTTCACCACGGGATAGTGATTCACCCTGTATTTCTATTTTGACTCCGTTTTTCAGAACTACTATATCAACAGAGTCTCCGTTTTTTACAGCATAATCTTTGTTAATTCCCGATAAACCGTAATTTTTTTTCGGTATATTAATTCTCACTCCATTACCGAAAATAACAAAACCCGTATGTCCGGAATCTGAAATTATATCATAAATTTTGCTTTTATCAATTATTCCGGTTCTTTTAACATACGATCCCGGAATTTCAAGATCATAAATAGAAATTGAATCCGGACCTTCGATAATTGCGATATCCGACATTTTTAGAGATTCACTATCTATTTGTACTTCAGGAAGTAGATATATTTTTGAGATAGCGTAAATATTATCAGTAAAACCGGAAATAAGCAGAACTGATAATATTATTAAAGCTATTCTAAACATTATCTTTTCAACCCTACAGCAGTTCCAAGCATTGAATCTGATGTCTGTATTGCTTTTGAATTAACCTCATATGCTCTCTGGGCGACTATCATATTAACCATTTCTTCAACAACTTTAACATTGGACAT
>CAYYKZ010000253.1:0-4450 GCA_964468455.1 uncultured Leptospirales bacterium
AAGGCCCGGCGCTTCAATTGAAACATTAACATCATTATAATAACCGAATTTACTGAATATCTCCTCCAGATAATCGGCAATTGTTAAACCTCTATTCTTAAGCCAGGCACAGCACTCAACAATATGGAGTACCGCAAGGGCTGCATCCTTATCCCTTGCATAAGTACCTGCAAGGTAACCATAGCTCTCCTCATCGCCAAATAAATAACTGTAATCGCCATCTTCCTCGAAATGCCGTATTTTCTCACCAATATACTTGAAGCCTGTAAGAACATTAAAAACTTTGACTCCAAAATGATCAGCTATCCTGTCCTGAAGATCAGTTGTAACTATTGTTTTAACAACAGCTCCGTTTGGAGGGAGTTCCCCCCTCTCCTTCTTCATGGAAAGTATAAAATATTCAAGTATAGCGCCTGTATGGTTCCCTGATAAAGCGTCAAATCCGCCATTTTTATTTTTAACAGCTATTCCCATTCTGTCACAGTCAGGGTCAGTTGCTATTACAATATCACCTTCATACCTGGAAGCGTATTCTATAGACAGATTAAGGGCCTCCCTCTCTTCAGGATTAGGCTTATTAACTGTAGGGAAATCACCGTCAGGAGTCATCTGCTCCTCAACATAAATGACATCCTGGTATCCAACAGCATCAAAAAGAACCGGCACCACAGCTGCACCTGACCCGTGAAGGGGGGAATAAACAGTTTTTATACCGCTATTCTCAATTTCATTAAGGCAGATTGAATTATCAACAAGTTCCTGAATATAAGCCCTGTCAGTAATATCATCTATCCACTGAATCATCCCGTTTTCAATCAAAGAGTCGCTGTTCCCCGTATTTACATCAGAATAAGATCCGACTTTTCTGACTTCTTTTATGATACCTTCATCATGAGGCTTTATCACCTGAGCTCCATCACTCCAGAAAACCTTATAACCATTATATTCTCTGGGGTTATGACTTGCAGTAATAACTATCCCTGCTGTACATCCAAAATGCCTTACAGTAAAACTGAGCTGTGGAACCGGCCTAAGCTCCCTGTAAATATATGCTCTTATATCATTAGAAGCAAGTACCGCTGCAGCTTCAAGGGCAAACTCTGCTGAATAGTTTCTTGAATCAAAGGCTATAGCAACGGATGGATTTTCAATCTCCAGATTTTTTATGTAGTTTGCCAGCCCCTGGGTAGCAATAGCCACAACATATTTATTCATGCCATTGGTGCCGTTTCTTATAATTCCCCGAAGTCCGCCTGTACCAAACTCCAGCTCTGCTCCAAATCGCTCATTAAGCTCAAAAAAATTATTCTCTTCAACAAGAGATCTTATTTCATTTATTGTTGAACTGTCAAAAGGGGGGGCTGTCCATTCTTCTATTCTCTTCTCAGCATCCGATGATAGCTTCATATTCACTCCTCCGAAATTTTCTTCTTCAAATGATGAATAAAATCTATTTCCCCGGGATCTTCTCCATTAAATAATCCCAGATAATAGGAAATCCAGTCACAAAAATATATAACCTCTAAAAGTCTTACCTTAAAGCTGCTGTTATCACTCTGTATATTGATTATATCAATTCCTTCTTTCCTGATCAAATCATTTATAATATCTATTCTTCTTCTTATACGGATGTCAATGTCACGATCGACAATATTAATTACTTTATATTTTACAGGCCCGTCTTTTACCCTTTCCCACCCTACAATTTCATTATGATTCATTTCAGGATATTCACTACACCATGCATGAATTTTGCTGTTTTCATTAAGCTGGGATTTAAATCTTTTCCCTGTACAATCATTGAGTCCTGAAACGGAATATATTACCGGGGACACCCCCTGCAGAGAAAGTGCCAGATTAAAAGCAGGCCCGTCTTTAAGAGAAAAAACTTTTGAAAGATCCCTGATATGTTTTGAAACAGCCTTAACACCAGAGTCCTGATCAGGAATTAGTTTAAGCTCATTCAGCACTTTTAAAAGTTTAAAAAACATATTATAGAGTGCAAACCTGGGCTGGTACCCCTTATCAACTGAAACAGCCATAACTCCATTAGATTTAGCCAGTCTGTGAAGATCTCCTCCGGTAGTAAGAGCAATAATCTGCGCCTTTTTACCAAGAGCATCATTAAAAGCGGATAAAGTTTCCTCAGTATTACCCGAATAGGAACATGCAATTACAAGCGTTTCAGGGCCGCATAAGTCAGGAACTGTATATCCCCTGCTCACAACAATTACGGGCTTAATGTCATTTATTAAATAATTTTTTAATATATCCCCTGCAATTGCCGACCCCCCCAGTCCTGCCACAACTACACTCTTTATTACTGATGGATTAATAGATGATATATCAAGAGGACCGGACCATGCGGAATCTATTTGTGCATGGGAATTTACAAGCACATCAAAAAGATTATCCCTGTCCGAAACAAAAAGACTGTCCTTAACATTTACATTCATTTAGTTCAACCTGTTTATAAAAACCAACAGTTGTAAATATTAAAAAAGGGCTGTTCAAATGAACAGCCCTTTTTTTAAAAAAAATAATTAAAAAAATTACATTGCTGCGGCATCCTTTTCCTTGAAATCGGAATACCAGGACATCTCAGTCTCTGTAAACCTGTCAGTGATACCAAGTTCGATATAATAATCCATTAGTATTTTAAGATGTTTTATTTCTTCCACATCCTCAGAGGAGTAATCATGCCCATCCATTTGTATATTATACCAGGAATCTCTGACCCACTCAAAAAACTCAGCCCCTTTTTCATTGAAAATAAGACAGCTTGAAATCATATCAAACTTTACAGTATCAACAGCTTTAAGGAATTCTTTGTCACTTTTGCCGCAAAAACGTGTCGCAAGCTCAGCCTGGAAGTAATCCCCCCAGGTAATGATATCAGGTTTTACACCATATTTCTTCTGAAGTTCTATAACCTGCGCTTCATCAACATATTTCAAAGTAGAAATTCTATCAATAAGCTCCTTAACATAAATAAGGTTTGTAAGCCTTGGAAAAGAAACTTCACTTTCATTTATTACCGGTATTACCGCTCTATTAATAAGTTCGTACATAACAGATTACCTGCCTTTTAATGATCCTTTTTTTATAATAATCGGCAGGCATAACGCTTTTTAATGAGTTAATTTTTAAAGCGTCCCATAAGATGGTCAAAAATTTCAAAAGGTATAAGTTCGTCAGGATGATAATAGCCTAGAGTTTCATGTTTATCTCCATGATAATCACTCCCTCCCGTTACTGCAAGATTATATCTTGCTGCCAGTTCCTTAAATTTTCTGACCTCTGAATCTTTATGCATTGAAGAATAGACCTCTATCCCTTCCACACCCTGATCAATAAATCCGCGAAGCAGAGATTCAAATACTCCGAAATCTCTGAAATTAAGTGACACCGGATGGGCTATTACAGCAATCCCGCCTGCCCCTTTAATAAGAGATACAGCCTCTGAAAGAGAAATTCTTTCCTTGGGTACATAACCGGGTTTACCCTTTACAAGATATTTCTGAAAAATTTCGTTAATATCCCGGGCATATCCATGCCGGACAAGTGTACGGGCAACATGAGGACGTCCTGCAGCTCCGCCATTACTCTCAAGAAGAACATCTTCTACAGGGATATAAATATTATGCCTGGCAAGATCCTCTATTATACGGTAGATTCTGTTATCCCTGACATCCTGCAAATGCAGCGTTTTATCAATAAGAGGCCTGTTGTTATGATCGATATTGAGTCCCAGAAGATGAAATGAACCGCCTGAATAATCAATACTGAATTCTATTCCCTGTATAAGAGTAAAACCCATTGATGAGGCGTATGCTACAGCTTCAGCAAGTCCGCCGATAGTGTCATGATCAGTTACTGCAAGGACTTCAACATTACATGATAAAGCGTAATCTATCAGCCGGGATGGCGTTTTTATCCCGTCTGATGCGGTTGTATGACAATGTAAATCGAGTTTTTTCATAAATACAATGCTTTAATATCAGGAATAAATGTCTACTATTTATCTTTAATCAGCATGAATGAAAAGGCCCGATTCGATTAATTTTTAAAAAAATAATTGCTTTATAGCACTAATCAATTTTATTAGCATTATTCAGATAATAATTCTTACCCCTCCTTCTTCTGGAAATTAAGTAATTTTTTAAATTACATACAATTTCAGAATACATTTGGCAGAATTTATCTTATGGCAACCTATAAAAATCAGAAGTTTCAGTAGTATCAAATTTATAACTCCTGATTTTATCAAATATTGTTGCACAAGGGAACATCTAAATTGTAAAGAATAGAGATTCCCTTATATTAAAAATAAAGGCAAAGGTATATAAATGTTTGCGGGAATAGATATAGGCGGAACCAACATTAAGGGTGCACTTGTTAACAAATCGGGGAAACTTCTGAGTTTCCGTGAAACAGAAACCCCATCAAC